>JAFSDF010000086.1 GCA_017436375.1 Clostridia bacterium
ATGAAGGACTTCGCTTACATTGTCAAAAAGTACAGTTGAAATATAGCACTCGCCGGTTTCTTTCTTCTGCTTTTCAATCATGGCATTAAAGCCACCGATTGTGTCCTGTTCAAGACCTGCCATTGAGCCACTTCTGTCAAGGATGAATACTAATTCTGTGATGTTGTTTTTCATTTTATTTTACCTCCGTTTTGTTATTGAATTCATTATAAATTTTCAGCAGTCTTTCATCGAGATAGGACACTGCTGTTTCTTTTAATTTGTCATTGATGCAGTAAAAGGCTTCTGCCACCGAGCCCGTTATTGCGGCTATGGTGTCACTGTCACCGCCGATAGAGATTGCATTTCTTATTGCATCCTCAAAGCTCACCGATTCAAAGAATGCTTCAAATGCCTGAGGAACGGAATCCTGACAGGTTTCATAAAAGCCGTAGGTTGGCCTGATTTGATTAAGAGTGAAATCAATTTTATAAAACCTGCTGACATATTTCCTGATCTCATTCATCGTATTACCCGTACGGGCAAGATAAATCGCACCGGCTACACTTACCGCACCCTTTATTCCTTCGGGGTGATTGTGTGTTACAACCGCAGTTGCTTTGGCTAATCTTTCAGCTTCATCAAGCGATTTGGCGTACCAACCAACAGGTGAAACTCTCATAGCTGAGCCGTTGCCGTAGCTATTGTAGGGAGTTGTTCTTCTGTTCCTTATCCAACCGTAAAATCTTCCGCCGTAACCGCAATTAGGATAGTGATTTCCGATTTCGTGCATTGATTTTATAAGAGTCAGCTTTAAATCCTTGTAGTCGGTTACGGTTTCGTATTTGTTCAGAGTATTTGCAACAGCAAGAGTCATAACCGTGTCATCGGTAAAAAAGCACTTGGGAGTAAAGAGCGTGAAGTCCTTGCTTTTATGGTTGTGAAATTCAAATCTTGAACCGACAATATCGCCGATAATTGCACCTGTCATAGTATTTACCTCCAAAAAAATTATGGTTGCAAGGCCTTGTGTAACCTTACAACCATAGTATAAATTATTTGATTTTTCTTTTGGTCAATCGGCAATTGACTTTTAAATTGAGGAGAATAATGTCTCCTGGTCATACTTGAAAAGTGCCGAGTCAATCTCAAAAACATCGTAGATTTCATTCTCAAGACAGTACTTGATAATAACATCAAAAAGACTGCTGTCTGACAGAACGAAGCCAACCGCCGAAAGAAGCTTCTGAGCTTCATCAAGGCTCAACTCAAGAGCAACTGCAAAAGAAATCTCTGTCTTTTTGTTAGGCTTATAATGCTTGTCCGTCATCAGCTTGTGCCAGGTTTGCTTGCTGACATTGGCTTTTTTGTAGCATTCAACATCGCTGATGCCTTTGGCGTCAATAAGCTTAATGAGCTTCAGAGCAAAGGACTCATCGAGCTTAATAAAATCTTCAAGGCTCTGTTTGGGTGCACTGCCGATAGCACAGGGCATAGGTGCATAATCTTCCTCGATGAAAGGAGCAGACATACATTCATCTGACATAGCACGACTATACTGAATCTCGGTGTCAAATCTCTTTTCACGGGAAAATGAAGTGTTAAAGAAACCACCCGAATAACGCTCGGCATAGTTATCGTCAATATAGCTCTCTATGCCTGAAAAAAGCTTTTCTGAAAGCTCATAGGATTTCTTGTCATAGACAAGGAGATAAACCGTCATTTCATTATCGAAGAGAAATGTACTTATGGTGTTAATTGCAATTTTCAGCACCTTATCCTTGGGATAGCCGTAAGTCCCCGACGAGATAAGAGGAAAGGCAACCGTTTCACATTTGTTTTCTTTTGCAAGCTTCAGACACTCGTTATAGCAGGAAACAAGCAGCTCGGTTTCTCCATTATTACCGCCTTCCCATACGGGACCTGAGGTATGAATAATATACTTACAAGGCAGATTAAATGCAGGGGTGATTTTTGCTGTGCCGAGACCAAGAGGTGTAAGTGTCGCACAGAACTCATCAAGTTCAGGACCTGCGGCAGTGTGAACTGCAAGGTCAACACCGCTATAGCCTATCATTTTTTTATTGGTTGTGTTGACAATAGCATCAACCTTCATTTTCGTTATGTCTTGACGAATTATCTGAAGGGGCATAGAGTCACCTGCTTTCCGTTGTTATTTTCTGTTTTCTTTCACATAAGTTCTGTATTCATCCCTGATGAGAGCATATGAAATTAAATTTTCAACGACTTTAACAACTTCAGGGTCATCCAAACGCCACAATCTGTCATGAACAAGAGTTCCCAACAGAAATTTTTCTCCATATATAATTTCGGGATATCTATCAGAAACAAAAGATCTTAATTCCGACACCTTACCACTTCCGATATTGCCAACAGCAATTCTTCCGTGATGATAAAACTTACACACATTATCCTCAACCGAAAGATTGTCATCTATTATTAGTTGTAAGGCATGATGACTTGTTTTTTCATTATCTATTGCAACATTAAGACTGGTTTTTATTACATCGGGTTTTGTAGTTTTGGTGTAAGTAGATACTGAAAGTGAAATAAATTCCGTACTGCCGTTTACACTTATTAAGAACGAACGATATGGCCCACAGAACATCCCGCCTGCGGCATTGCCATATGATAGCAATCTGACGCCGTAATCTTTAAGCAATTCAAACATTCCATATTTACCGCAAGGCATTTTATGTCTTGTATCAAGTAAGCCTTCCCACAGATTCAATGCCGGTACAGCTTTAAAAGCAGGTGTATGTACACCTATATCATCGCTGTAATCATCAAGATAGCTTTCTAATTCATCAAAACCAAGTCGTTCAGGTAACTCCTCCAAAGGTAAATTTTCATGCTTTCCAAATAACATATCAGAATACTTCGGCAATTCTGTTATCTGCACATATTCATCTTTTAAAGAATCGTATTTATAACAAAACATTATATTCCCATCAGTAAGCACTGCATAATCGCAAAGTAAAGTATCCGCATATTCTATCATTTGAACAGATGCTTTCTCGCCCAATAAAACACCGGGCGCTTTGCATTCTATAACAGCAATAGGAGAACTTGCGTTTTCTTTTACGTTATAACCCATTATAACAATATCTGCTCTTTTTTTGATGTCTTTATAATAATGCGACAAATTTTCTTCAACAGAAATCATATTTGCAGGAACTTTAAGTTCATTTATAAGAAATGAAACTACCCTTTGTCTTACAGTTTCTTCGGGAGTGATGTAAATTAATTTCTGGCGAATAGGATCAAGGAAACAATCTCTGTTGTTCCTTTTGTAAATTGGAGGTAATTTGTATTTTTGTAAGTCTATGTACACCGTAATCTTCCTTTCTTTATGATAGGTTCTTCAATTCAACAGTTTCACTATAAACCATATAACAGCAATTACAATCAAAATCAATATAAGCCATCCACCCGAATTATCATCAGAGGAATCATCAATTTCATCCTCACCTGTTATTATTTGATATTCAATATAATCATCCATTGATTAAACTCCTCTTTATATGTCGGCTATGACAATTCTCATCGGCAACCCCTTACTGTCACGGACAGGTTTTTTCGGAATAGATACATAACCGAACTTTGATGTTACGGCAAGGCAAAGTGAATCAAGTATATCTTCTTTTTTGCTCTTACTTACAGAATCTACAAGCTCACGAACGTTAAATACATACTGTGAAAGGATAGCTATTCTTTCTTCAATGCCCTCAGGTGTATGTTTTGATGTTTCAATACCTTTTCCGCCATTTAGTGCCTGAAAAGCACATTCGGGATGACTTTCGATAAGTCGCTCTTTCCATTCGGGATTACTCTGCAAGAAAGAGTCAACCTGTTTTATGCAGGGCAATATACCTGAGCCTGCTACAGTAAGCTTTGCGCCGAGTTTATTATTAAGCTCCCATACCTCTGCTTTGCTTTCGGCATAACTCAGCTGTCTGAATGGTACGGGGAAAATTGATGATTTTCTTGCAGCAACCTTCAGATATTTCCTTGCTTCGATGTCAGGTCTTAGCTGTGCTTCTTCAGATGATTCAGGCAAGCCGATAGGCATATCAATTAGTATTTTTGATATACCCTCATAATAACTGCACAGCTCATCAATAGTCTTGAAAGTTTTGTAGCTTGCTATGTTTCCTGTTAGTTCGCTCGCAATCCAGCTTCCCTTCATCCAGTCAACACCAACATAGGTTTTGTTATCTTCAGCGCCTATAAGAGAATTAAACAGATTCAGAAAAGTGTTTTTCACCTTTTCGAAATCTTCAAAATCAAAAGACGATCTTGATTTTAGCAAAGGCTCTTCATTAAACATTCTCTTGCCCATAAGAACAAGAAATTCATAATAGAAAATAGCATCATCAATTTCAAAAATCTGCTTCTTTTCTTCTTCAGTAAGCTCGGGAGTTATCCATTTACTCCATATAACATTTTGCAACCTTTCCTCACCTTTAAGATAATCGGGAAGAAGCTTTTTCAATGGTCTGGTTACATCTGACATATAGGCTTCGCTTGCATCGTGAAGGAGACAACCGAGCTGAACCCTTTCGGAAAAGCCCCTTGCAAGAGCTTCTCTTGCACAGTTAATGCTGTGTTGAGCAACGGAATAGAAATGCGGGAAGTGACCATTAGCACGGCAAAGCAGATGTAATGCGTGAGTTATGTCTGTAATATCTACTTCATCGGCCGTAGCAATAAGAGGATCAAATAGCTTTCCTGTATATGTTGTGATGTGACTCATATTTTCACCGTCCTTTTAACTGATTTTAATAATACACTAAAAATCACCTCATTACAATAGTGATATGTTCGCTTGAGCACATTAGTCCCAATATATGTACTTAACCTTTCTTGATTTTCTCAACCTGTACTGTTTGTATTGTAATTGAATTTTACTTGTGCTATGATTTGCTAAAGAGGTGAAGATAATGGCATATACGAAAGAAGATATATTAAACAAGTGCGAAGATGCACTTAAAAATCCAAGCACATTTTATCAGGCTGATGTCATTAACTACAGAGGTAAAACTGCTGACGGTATTCTTTATAATGAGATTGTTGCCGAGTTTGTTTGTGACAACTTTGATAAATTGACTTTTGGAATCGACAAGATTACTCGAGAAGAAACTTACAAAACGCAGTCTCACGATGGTGAATTTAATCCAAACTCAAAAAGAGAAGAAGAGATTACTGCAATAAAAATGTTCAACCAATGTAAAGACGATAGTGTTTATGATTTTATCGGTAAGATTATTGACTATCAGACACCGTTAAAGAACACGTCAAAAGATGAAGCAGGTAAAATTGATTTGCTTTCCTTTGACGGCAAAACACTACGTATTCTTGAGCTGAAAAAGAAAGACAGCAAAGAAACAATGCTTCGCTGTGTCCTTGAAGGATTTACATATTTGTGTACAGTTGACAAAGCAAAGTTGCTCAAAGATTTTTCTTTGTCTGACGATACAGAGGTTGTTGCTTGTCCTTTTGTATTCTTTGACGAAGAACAGCACAAGGAAATGAAAGAGGACAGACCTTGGCTTAAAAAGGTAATGATGCTTATGAACAGTAAGCCTTATTATATCAAAGAAGAAAACGGTTATTACAAAACAACGGAGGGTTAAAAATGAAAGAGTTTTTTAAGAAATTAGATACAGAAACAAAGTGGGGCGGTATATTTGGTTTAATAGCAATTATTGCAATTCTGGCTGAAATGGTGATAGGCGGAATTTCTCCTGAAACAATAGTTGCGGCAGTTAAGGATATGGCAGGAACAGTAGTTTCTGTTATGGTATTCTATATTGCAGTCAAGCATATTTTAAAACAAATAAAAGAAAACAAAACATTTGAAGACAGACTTAAGAATTCACTTGACGGATGGCAAAAAGAACATTCCAATATGGTAGTAAGAAAAGAAGTCTATGATTTTGAAACGACAGGTCAGCCTGCAACCTGCTTTAGTTTTGGCCTTAAAACTAATATTTCAGACTTTTACAACAATTCAACATCAAATAACACCGGTTGGTTTTTAAGAATGCCCATTCTTAAAAAGGAAAACTATATCAACGGAAATGTTGTACTGAAATTTCATTTGAATAAAGGTACTTTTTTTGAAGGCGTTGAAATGACCAAGGAAGAACTTACTTCGGGATATGAGAACTTAAATAAATTGTTCAGAGAGTTTATAAATGCAAACTTCAACGGTTTTGCTTGTGCCAAGGGCACGAAACAGGATATTGCTGTAACTATTGAACAACCCATTGAAACACAGGATGATATAAACAGAATGATATCTGTTATCAATTCTATGTACAATGCATATCTTGTTGCCGCCAATTTAAAATTAAAAGATTAATAGGAGAGAAAATGGAATTAAACAAAATCTTAGACAAAGCAAACAGACTTCAC
>JAFSDF010000008.1 GCA_017436375.1 Clostridia bacterium
GACTTTTTACAATGGATTTTTCAGTATAATCTTCTTTATTTTAAAGTGTTCAGGGATGTTTAGTTTCTTTACAGCCCTTTTTAGCGTATTATGGTTAAAGATCTTTCGCTACGCTCAAGATGACAAGCAGTTTTTAAGTTAGTGATATCCTCTGATCAGCATCCGGGATGCACATAGGTAGCCGCGAGACCGCCGCGGGAGGTTTCTCTGTACATAGCGTTCAGATCCTTGCCTGTTTTATACATCGTTTCCACTACGGTGTCAAAGCTTATCTTTCTGGTGGTGGAAAGGAAGTTAGCCAGTGACAGAGCGTTGATAGCTCTCATAGCCGCTACGGCATTCCTTTCTATGCAGGGGATCTGTACCAGACCGCATACGGGATCGCAGGTGAGGCCAAGCATGTGCTCCATAGCTACCTCAGCCGCATACTCTATCTGACCGAGTCCCATACGGAAAAGCTCGCACAGAGCTGCAGCCGCCATAGAGCAGGCTGTACCTATTTCAGCCTGACAGCCGCATTCTGCACCGCTTATGGAGGCATTTGTTTTCACTAAATTACCGATAAGACCGCCTACAGCCAAGGCACGGCAGATGTCATCATCGGAAAAGCCCTTTTTATCCTGCATATATTTAAGCACGCTGGGCAGTACCGCACAGGCACCGCAGGTGGGGGCCGTTACGATTACACCGCCGCCTGCATTCTGCTCACTTACTGCGAAGGCATAGGCACAGACCAGTCGGTTTTCCTTGGTTATATCGCTTTCGTCGATGTGGCTCTGATTATAGAGAAACTGAGCCTTTCTCTCCACATTGAGACCGCCGTCGAGGATGCCTCGGGTAGAGAGGCCTTCATTGATGGCATTTTTCATAGCCAGCCATATTTCGTGCAGATAATTCCATATATCTTCGCCCTCACATTCCTCCACATAGTCGGAAAGGCGCAGATTATGCTTACTGCAGTAGTCCACTATCTGGCCGAGGGTGCGCAGGGGATATACATCCTCCTCGTCAAGCTCGGGTTTTCCTTCGATTACTATGGCACCGCCGCCGACGGACATTATTCTCTCCGTGGCAATTTCCTTACCGTCCTTATAGGCGAAAAATTCCATTGTATTTTCGTGGGGCAGATTTTCCGTTTCACCGCTTCCGAAAATAAGCTCTGCATCACAGCCGTCAAATACATCGAGGATTGCCTCGTCGGTTTTATGTCCCTTGCCTGTGCTGGAAAGGGAGCCGTAAAGGATAATCTTATAGCTGTCGGCATCGGGGTATGCGGTACGGAAATATCTTGCCGCCTTATCCGGTCCCATAGTGTGGGAGGAGGAGGGTCCTCTGCCTATTTTGTATAAATATCTTAAGCTTTTCATATTTTTCTCCTGTGTTTATTAATTCTGCTTCTGAACTACCTTATATTCATCGTAGGGTGTAAAGTAACGGCAGAAATCTATATTACCGCTGACATACTTTTCCATTTCGTCCTCGTCAAGATTAACGGAGCAGTAGTATTCGTCATATTCCTCGTCGTAGTTATAATAAGCACACTGTTCACAGCAAAGGCTCATTTTCACACCCTCTTTCTTTTTACTATTATAAACCGAGCAGTGGAATTTATCAAGGGGTAATTTTTCTTTGTATCATAATCAGAGGGACGGTTCTGTGATTGAAAAAATATAAAAACTTACCCTGCCGTATTTCCACGGCAGGGTAAAATTTATTTATTGAATTATCAGTTGTTATTATCGAGGCCGAGATTTCTTACCTGTACGGAATACTCGCTCTGGAACTGCTTGTTGACAGTGTTGATGTTGTCAAGGCTCTGCATAGCCACATTCTGGTAGCCGGCGAGGCCGTTTGTAACGAAGCCGCGTGCACCCTCGACGATGCCGATGGTCCATTCCTTGGCTCTGGCCTTGAGCTCCTCGCAGTCCTCGGTGGTTTTGGCTATCATAGCCTGAGTTTCCTGCTCGGTAGCGGCCTTGATCTGCTCGCTTCTCTCTCTTGCCATACGGGTGATATTGTGCTCCTGAACCATTTCTTCAGCCTGAGCCTGAGCACGGGCGATGATTTTAGCAGCATCCTCCTGAGCCTTTTTGATGGTTTCGGAGTAGTATGTTTTAGCGCTGTTTGAGATTTCGGTTTCCTGCTTACGGGCAGAGGCGATGATAGAGTTGCTCTTTGCTGTAGCATCGTTGATGATGGTTGCCTCTCTGGAGATAATGTCGTTAGCGGAAACGATTTCATCGGGGAAGCGGCTCTGGATGTATTCGGCGAGCATAGCGATATCCTTGCCGTCTACGATTCTCTTTGTCTTGGAGAAGAAAAATCTCTTACCTCTGGATACGAGACCCTCCATTTCGACTACGAGCTGGTCGAAATCCATGCTGCCCCATCTTGCCTCTGCGTCAGCGGCATTGTAGTCACCGAAATCGGTGATTTCTTCGTACTCCTCCTCGTAAGTCTCCTCCTCTGAAGAAACTACATCTTCTACTTCAAGGTCTGTTTCAAGATCGTAAAAATTTGACATTTTAACTTATCCTTTCTTTAACTTTTCTATTATATCATTTGAAATTTCTGCCGGGATAAAAAGTGAAATATCTCCGCCGAGCATACACACCTGCTTTATCATACTGGATGAGAGAAACATATGCTCGGTATTAGCCGCCATAAAGACTGTTTCCGTGTTTTCGTTGAGCTTTTTATTGATAAGCGCCTGCTGAAACTCGTCCTCGAAGTCGGAAACGGCACGAAGGCCCTTGACCACTGCCACGGCATTTTTCTGACGGGCATAGTCGGCTAAAAGCCCCATATATGAATCGACGCTGACATTGGGTATATCCTCTGTACACCGCCTTATAAACTCTACCCTCTCCTCTACGGTAAAGGCGTAGGAGCCTATCTTACGGTAATTTGACATAACCACGACTATGATTTTGTCGAAAAGCTTGGCACTTCTTCTGATAATATCCAGATGGCCGCTGGTTACGGGGTCAAAGGAGCCGGGGTAAACTGCTATTCTTTCCTTCATCAGTCTACCTCCTTTTCAGGGATACGGTAGAGGAAAAGACCTGTCTTTCCGTATCGGTATTTCTTTTTCAGCTCGAAATCGCCCACCTTTTCGGGCAGGACATCACCGAAGGGGGCCTCACAGATGATGACACCTGTTTCCTCCATAACCTCGGGAAGCCTTTCGAGAGCCTTTTCGAGTATGCCCTTTGAATAGGGGGGATCAAGAAGTGCAATATCGTACTTTTCCGTTCTGCGTGAAAGGAAGGCTACGGCATCGCTGTTAATAACTACAGCCTTTTTATCGAAGGATGTGGTCGCAAGATTTTTCTTTATGACCTCGACGCTTTTTTTACTGCTGTCCACTATTACAGCGCTTTCAGCACCGCGGGAAAGAGCCTCAATGGCTAACTGTCCGCAGCCGCCGAAAAGGTCAAGCACTCTGCTGCCCTCGACTTCGAACTGTATGATGGAAAACATCGCTTCCTTAACTATATCCGTTGTGGGCCTGACATCATCACCCTCGAGGGTGATAAGCCTTCTGCCTCTGGCGGAGCCTGTGATTACTCGCATAGCTGTACCCTCCTTGGCATAGTAATTTAGTATATATTATCACACTTTTCGGGGAAAATGCAACAGTATTTCATTTTTTTCTGCGTTTTTACTTAATTTTACATTCTTTTCGGGCATTTTTTGCCTCAGATAAACAAAATGCGACTTTATTCTGCTAAATTTTACACAGCTTAAAGTTTATCTGTATTGACAGCAGATGTCAAAAACAGTATAATTTCAGTATGAAGAAAACCTTATTTTATAGTGAAAGGAAGTTGATTTTATGCCAGGACCCGGTGGCGGTAGCTCAGGCGGCGGATTTGGCGGCGGCTCATTTGGCGGAGGCGGCAGAGGATTTTCAGGCGGAGGAGGCTTCGGCGGAGGCTCCTTCGGCGGCGGACCGAGACCGGGAGGCTTCGGCGGCGGACCGCATCATCACAGACCGCATCATCACGGACCTTTTTTTCACGGCCCTCGCTTTGGCTGGGGGTGGGGCCCCCGTGTGCGTATAGGCGGCGGAGGCTGTGTGACAGCCGTGTTCATATTGATTTTTGTGGCGTTCTTTGCTTTATCTGTTTTTATTCCCGAGGAGGGAATAGTTATAGGCGGGGAGTCGGTTTCGGCTGTACCCGAGGGCTCGGTAATGTATGACGAAGGTGTAATGCAGGACTATGCCAATGACAATTATAAAAAGCGCTTCGGCGACTACGATAATTATGAGAATAACATTCTCCTGGTATTTCTTACCAATGAGGCCTGTGACGGCTACTATACCATAGCCTGGGTAGGGGATAATATCAGACCTGAGATAAATGAGATGTTCGGCGAGTACACCGAGTACGGTCAGGCACTGAATAATCATATTAATCAGAACTACTATGCCTATTCTCTGGACACGGACCTTACGGCAGTGGTAAAGGAAATGACCGACAGTATCACTTCTCTCGGTCTTGACAGCTCTTTTAACACTGATGTGGCAGAATATGAAATGCCTGCTTCCGAGCTTGTAAATAACACCTCTTTAGAAATGAATACTGATCTTGTTGACAGTACTCTTGCTGATTTTACCGAGAAAACGGGTATTCCCTGTGTTATAGCGGTCGATTCGGCAGAAAGTGTGTTTGGCACGGCACCTCCTGCCGTAACGGTGACGGATGACAGCGAAAGCTTTTCCGCAAGTATTGAGGGAGAGGAAGATACAGCCATAATCGGCGGTGCCGACGGACCTACTGCAGTGACGGTGGGCGGCGGTGTAAGCTATATCTTTATCATCGCGGCGGTGCTTATTGCCATTGTGGCCGTGGGACTTGTTATCCGTCTTAAAAAGGGCAATAAGTTCACGGAGGAAATAAAAGAGGAAAAAAGAGAAGATTACTCAGGCGGCAAGGACGAAAAACCGCCCTGGGAGCTGTAAAAATTTTCCTTAAGCTGTTTCTTTATCAGAAAAATTATGTTATAATTCAGAAAAAACAAAAAGGAGAATACTGTTATGACACTTATGTCCTTCCTTCGTGTGGTTATGGCGATATTTATGATAGGCTATAATCTGTTCAACTATGTTTTCAATGATTACGCTTTTCCTGCCGTAAGCACAGAGGGTGCATATCTTTTCTGCTACTTCGTGGGAAATGAGCCCGAGGAGCAGACCATTCATCTTGCCGTAAGCACAGACGGCTATAACTTCGCCGCACTTAACAATAATGAGGCAGTTATCGACCAGACCAAGGGTACAGGATGTGTCCGCGATCCCTATATTTTCGCCGCCAAGGACGAAAAGGGCAGGGACTGCTACTACATAGTGGCTACGGATATGGATGCTATGCTCGGCTGGACCTCAAATCACGCTGTTATTTTCTGGAAGTCCTATGACCTTATTAACTGGGAGGATGAATATGTTCTCGATTTCCGTGATTTCGAGGGCTGGGAAGACTGTAACAGAGCCTGGGCTCCTCAGGTAATATGGGACGAGGAGGAAGGTAAATATATGCTTTATCTTGCTCTTTCCGAGTTTGATGATCCCGCTACAGAGGAAAACGAGGATATAGCACAGCATTACTATCTTTATACCGACGATTTCAAAACCTTCACCTCTCCCGAATATCTTTACGGCAGAAGAACGGAAGCCTTCACCCGTGATGACGGCTGGTCAGGTGTGGGCGTTCAGTGTATCGATGGCGATATGATTTACAACGAAAAGGACGGATATTACTATCTTTACTTCAAAGAGGATCTTACTCAGAAAATCGCTTATGTAAGGTCAAAGAGTGCCTCAGGCCCCTTCGAGGGAGATTACACCGTCTGCTCGCTTAACTGGTGGGGTGTGGAAGGAAGCACTATGTACCGCATCACAGGCACAAATGCCTGGGTTATGATTATGGACGAATATGCAAACGGCACCTTCTTTACACAGATGACCAGAGACTTCGAGTCCTTCCGTCAGGTGCGCCGCGCAGGTATGGCCGTAGACCACCTGAGACCACGCCACGGCTCTGTAGTGCCTATCAGTGAGGATGAATACCGTACTCTCTGCGACCATTACGGTGTGTCAGAGATACCGAAAAGCAAATAAATAATAATGGGGCTGTTCATTAAGCACAGCCAAAAAGCAAAGTGAAAAAACAGATGTGTCAGAGTTGATTTTAACTGAAACACATCTGTTTTATATTTAAAATGACATATATAACCTATTGAAATTATATCAATATTATGATATAATTCTGATATAATATTGATAGAGGTGATTTTAATGGCAAATATCAGACCAAGCTCAGACTTAAGAAATCATTACAACGAAATATCCGAATTCTGTAATAAATATAACGAGCCTGTCTACATTACCAAAAACGGCAAGGGCGACCTTGTGGTTATTTCAAATGCCGAGTATGAAAGACTGACGAGCTATACGGAGCTTCAGAGAAAACTTGATATGGCCTTAGACAGTATGGATAAGGGTGATTATTATCCCGTCGATGAGGTTTTTGAGGAGTTGGAAAGGGAGTTTAATTTTGAAGAAGTATAATATCTTTATTGTTAAAGAAGCAAAGGAAGATTTGCGAGAAATATATACATACATTTCCGAGGAACTGTGTGAACCGCAAATCGCTAAAAAAATACGGGAATCCCTAAAATCTAAAATTTATTCTCTTCAACAGTTTCCCAACCGAAATCCGATTAATGACGAACCTTTATTTAAAGCAAGGGGTATCAGAGCTTTAATTGCGGAAAGATACAGGATTTTTTATACCGTAAACGAAAGTGATTCATCGGTGATGATATTAAGAGTAATTTCCACTCGTCGTGATTGGCAAAACATAATATAACCCGACAGAAGGCTGTCCGTCCGAACAGTCCTTCTGTTTTTCCATAATCAATACAGTTTTGAAAGCTCATCATTCAATAGAATTTTTTCTGCTGCCTCGGGATGTGTATCTGACATATCCTGAGGTATTTCTATTATTCTACCGAAGCCTTCGTATTTTTCGCTGAACGAAATTGTTCCGTTTTCGTTCATTGTAAAAATCTCAGGTGAGGGGACATCACCCTCATAAGAGGCAAAGCAGATAATTCTTCCCGGGAAGGCTCTGAGGAAGGATGTATCAAAAAGATAATATATGACACCGTTTTTTTCTGCCACTCTTACATCCTCGCAGAGGGTACTGCTGTTGACCGCCCAAGGCTCTCTGCCGTAAATCAGGGGAGTTATTTTTACGGGGAAACTGCCGCTTTCAAGCGACAAGTCAGTTCCGTCATGCCCTCTTATGGCTGTAATAAAATATTCTCTGTCTTCATCGGCGGTAAAGCCGTCACAGCCGGTAAGGAATGTCCCTGAAGCAGTACCTAAAACGGTAAAAGCATATTCTTCGTCCCCGCTTTCATAGGGGAAGCGCTTTCCTTTTTTCCATCTGTCTCCGAAATCGGTGACAGAACTCTGAAACTGTACTGTAGTGGCATCGGGTGTGTGAGAGGAAGGCTCTGCAGCGGTGGTGACGGACATAATAACCGCTACTGTAATAACAGCGGCAAGCAGACCTATTGCTTTGCGCTTTTTAGAAACTGAAGCGGTATCCTTGTTTTTTTTGGCTTGTATTGAGCTTTTCAGACGGTTTTCGTAATCCGGTGAGAAGGCAATAGCATCGATTTCTTTTTTATACTTTTCTTCAAAGCTCATCTGCGAAATCCTCCTTTAATGATTTTTCGAGCATTTTTCTCGCTCTGGAAAGCCGTGTGCCTACTGTGGCACCGGGCAGAGATAATATTTCTGATATTTCCTTTATGGAATAGTTTTCATAGTAGTAAAGATGTGTCACCGCTCTGTATTTCTCATCGAGGGACAGCACATAGGGTAAAACTCCGTCACTTTTTTCGCAGTAGGGTATTTCCTCTGTCAGTGGAAGGTTTTTCCTTCGCGCGGATTTGAGCATATTTTTGCTTATATTTACCGTAACCCGTAAAAGCCACGCCTTGCAGTGCTCGTCACTTTCAAATTCGGGTGCCTTGGTCAGAAGCTTTATGAAGGCCTCCTGTACCGCATCCTCTGCGTCGGCAGTGGATTTAAGCAGGGAAAAGGCTGTCTTAAGCATCGAGGATGAATATTTTTTAACCGTCTGTTCTATGTATTCGTCGCCAGCAAAGGAATACATCTCTTTCAGCCTCCTTTCGTTATTTAAACAATCGGGAAGGATGTAATTTTTCAAAAATCTGAAAAGATTTTTGATGAAAAAAGCCTCTCCTGAAAGTCAATACCATTAACATAAGGGTTAATTTGTCATCTTGAGCGGAGCGAAAGATCTTTCACATTCGTTCAAGATGACACTTCCAAGGAAGTGTATCCTAAGCTAATGACATTACCTGAAAGGAGAGGTGGCACGGCTTTGCCGTGACGGAGAGGTAAAATACCGCACATTTTTCTGTGCGGTACAGTTTTTTATTCTAAGTTAGCCTTTACCACTACTTCTTTTCTGCCGTGGTTATAAAGCTTACGGTTGTCCAGTGCCCACATTCTCTGTGAGAATTCGCCCTCCTTCAGGTCGGCGGTGGCACTTGTGATTTCGTTTATGGTGGCATCTAATTTGTCTAATTCGCTCAGGATTTCCGCCTCAAGGAACATCGGTCTCACTGCTGCACCGAAATCGGGCTCACCGTGATGGGAGATAACCATGTGCTGTAAAAGCATGGCCTTTTCGCTGTCGATGCCCAGCTGTCTTGCCTTTTCCTCGATTTTTACCGCACCCATAACCAGATGGCCCAAAAGCTCGCCCTTGACTGAGTAGCCTGTGACCAGCCCTGCAGAGCTTATGTCAAATTCGTCGATTTTGCAAAGGTCGTGTACTATGGCGCCGCACATAAGAAGGTCACGGTCCACAGCGGGATAAATACTGCATACGCCCTCACAGAGCTTGATAATGGAGAGGGTATGGTAGAGGAGTCCGCCTCTGATGGCGTGGTGAAGCTTGAAGGCGGCGGGCCAGAAAAGAATTTTTTCCTCTCTGTCCTTAACGAGAGCGAAGGTAAGGTGCTTGAGCTCCTCGTCCTTTACGGAGGCGATGACATTCATAATCTGTCCGAGCATCATCTCGCCGCTGTATTCCGCTGTGGGAACGAAGTCGGCGATGTTCACACCGTCAGTCTCATTTACCTTTCTCATACGGTCGATACGGAGCTGGTCGTTGCCGTTAAACTGAGTTACGGTGCCTCTGATTTTTACCAAATCACCTGCCTGATATACTCCGTGGGCCAGCTCATTATAGTCCCAGAGCTTACCGCTGATTTCACCCTTTTTGTCGCAAAGGATAAGGTCAAGATAGGCGGAGCCCTTTACATTGACTTTTTTATCTGCGGTTTTGATAAGCCAGAAGCCGTCATTACTGCCGTTTGTACCGAATGCATTCATCCTTCTTCCTCCTGTGTAATCATTTCGAAAATTTCATTTAATCTGTCTGCCTCACCCTTGAGGTAAAGATAGCCGAAAAGAGCCTCGAGACCTGTGGCCAGGTGATAGTCTGCCTCGCTCATATTTTTAGCCTTATGATTGACATGGGCGTTTCTGCCTCTTCTGATGATGCTCTGCTCCTGCTCGGTGAGTCTGTCCCTTATTCTTTCCACGGCCTTTGCCTGAGCCGAGGCCTTTACCATGGAGGCGGCCTTATTGTGGA
>JAFSDF010000087.1 GCA_017436375.1 Clostridia bacterium
CACGGCTATGAGCATCCGAAAAATCTCAATACAATTATCTGTGACGGTAAAAAGCTCGGTAAAATCGGTCTCGTTTATCCCACCGTCCTTAAAAAGATAGACAAAAAGGCAAATATCGTCTGGGCAGAAATCGATGTTACGGACTTCTCTCTTATCCGGGCAGACAGCATCAGATATGAGGAGCCCTCCAAGTTCCCGGGTATTGAAATCGACCTTTCCTTCGTAAGCGATAAGTTCGCACCCATCGGTGAAGCAGTGAAAAACGCAAACTGCGCTCTTATCAAGGGCATCGATGTGGTTGACACCTACGAAGACGAAAACGGCAAATCAATTACCTCCAGAATTTACTTCGCACATCCCGAAAAGACTCTCACTAAGGAAGAAGTAATGGATGTGGTAAACGGCATTATTGCCGAGCTTGAGGGCAAGGGAATCGCTCTTAAGAAATAAAAGATATTTTTTCACTCCGCTGCAGTGATGTGGCGGAGTTTTTCTGTGTCGGCGGTTGAAAGACAGGGCAGGTATGTGATATAATCATATAAAGGATTATACTCAGAGGGTGCGTTATGGATATAAGTACATTTAAGAAAACAAAAATAGACTTATCACCTTTAGGCTTTGATATGAACGGTGCTTTCGAGCTTTATTACTGCACACCGAAAAATGCAGAAATTATTGCCTCATCAGGAGTTGACGGCATACATTACTGTATTGTACCGCAGTTTGGCGAAATTATATTTGCCGTAAGTCCTATGAATTTCGGTGACTGTGTACATCCTATAGCACGAAGCTTTGAGGATTTGCTCCGTTTGCTTCTTCGCTGCGGTGATATTGCGGCTCTGGAGCAGTGCTATGCCTGGGACGAGGAACAATATAAGGCCTTTCTTATTGACTGTCCCGTGACAGAAAGGCAGCAGGCGGTTTTAGACGAGATTAAAAGCAAGTGCGGACTTGAACCTATAGAGGATTCTTTCTCTTATGTCAAGGAGTTACAGGCTGAATTTGATTTGTCACAGATTCCGTATACCGAGGACTACTACGATCCCGAAATGAATGCGGCGGCACCTGAAATACCGACAGAATGGGCAGTTTATTATGACTGCGGATATTGGACTAAAAATGCCAAGGGTAAACCGGGCGAAGAGATAGCGGTAAACAAGACCTTTTCTTGGGATGATGAAGTTTGGCATATTCCTGCCGTATATTCCTGTTCAGAGGGCTTGGTTATCGATTTCTGTGTGGAAATACAGTCTGAAAAAGAAAAAGCCTTTATTGATAAGTGGTATACTCTTATTTCTGAGGATGAAAATATCAGTGATGAGCTTCGTGAGCAGATTGAGCAGGAAAATCCAATGAAGCTTAACTTCATACCGTAT
Organism: Clostridia bacterium; assembly: GCA_017436375.1. Classification (GTDB taxonomy): domain Bacteria; phylum Bacillota; class Clostridia; order Oscillospirales; family Acutalibacteraceae; genus UBA6857. Next base: position 1,377 of record JAFSDF010000087.1, read on the forward strand.
TTGTATGTCAATGGCAGAGAGCTTGTCGCCGGTCACGGCTCCTCTGTTTCGTGGATTTGCGATTTCTGTCTGCCTGAGGGTGTAAGACAGGAAAGAGAGCCGAAGGAGCTTATAAGTCATTACGGACTTGATGAGGAACGGTGCTGGGCTTTTCACCGTTGGGCTTTTCCTTGGGTAACTGAAAGAAAGCCTGAAATCAAGTCTCTTAGGCTGAAGCTGGAGCAGGAGCCCGTTCCGATTCAGGGTATTCATTTCAGAAATCCTTCTGTCGGAGATGTGATTGCCTTTGTGCATCCTGTGCGTAACACAGAGCATAGGCTGACTGTGCTCGGATATGAAAAGCAGGAGTTTTCGCTTAAGGGCTTTCAGCATGAGGAATATGAGTTTCCTACGCTTCATACAGCTATGACCTACACATTGGAGCCCGAATTACCGGGAGAAAGCTATCAGGTGCGGGACTGTGCCGACAATGAACAGCCTAAGCTCAAGCCCCGTAATAAGCTTGAGCCTCATTCGAGCTATGATGCCTGTGTAGGTATTATCGGCGGTGAAGACGGTCCCACAGCGGTCTTTACCTCGGCAGGACAGACTATAAAACAACATTGTGCTTTATCAGCATTGAGATTTGAATATGCTGATGATATTGAATGGAGGATAGTTTTCCGTGAAAAGCTGAGGGCGGATACAGAGACCGAATTATTTCAAAATTAAAAATGATTAATGATTTTCAGGTAGATTTTTATTCTTTTATATGTTATCATAAATAAAAACAAACGGAGGTAAACCGAAATGAAAAAAATACTTTCAGTTTTTTTATGTATCTGTGTTCTTTTTTCTTGCTTTGCTATGAGCCTCACTGCATCTGCCGAGCAGCTTTCCGTGGGTAACGATGTGCTCGATGCACGCTTTCTCGACGGAAAATGCCCCGGTGAGCTTGACTATGTTTATTATCAGCCTGAGGCAAAAAAAGGCGTAAAGTATCCTCTTATGATATGGCTTCACGGTGCCAAATCAGGGGACAAGCCCCGTGCACAGCTTGACTGGTACCGTTTCAGCAACTGGGCATCGGAGGAATATCAGGCAAGATTTCAGAATGCAGGCGGAGCCTATCTTTTAGCACCGCGCTCCTCTAAGGATCCTGCCCATAACTGGTATGATTCTATTACCGGTGATCTTAAGGCTACTATCGATTATTTAATCTCTCTTCACGATGATATTGATACCTCCCGTATTTATATCAGCGGCTATTCCACGGGCGGATCTATGACCTGGCATATGGTTACGAGGTATCCCGAATTTTTCGCCGCCGCTATGCCCATAGCCTCCCTTTATAATCCTACACAGGCTGAGATTGTCAAGCTCAGCAATACTTCAATATGGCTTTTCAGCTGTGATAAGGACTTTTATACCTCTGCGCGAACAACTACTGTCAAAAAGACATTTGATTCTCTGAAGGAAATAACAAACCGTCCCGCGGGTATCCGTCATACAGCCTTTACCGAGGCTGTATGGGAGTCAAACCGTAAGCAGGACGCTCTCGATAAGGAGCATTATATCTGGGGCGCCGTAACCAATGATATGTTTATGGATACGGGTGAAGAGTTCTATTTTTCGAGAACCTATGACGGTACGGGTGCGAGGATCACTATGGAAAGACCGAAGGGTATTATCAGCTGGCTGTCTTTACAAACCAACGAAAAAACAGGCGGGGATGTAAAGCTTTCCTTCTTTGAGAAAATCATCGCCTTTTTCAGAACGCTGATTAATAAATTCCTTTCAATGTTCGGTGCATAATGCTTTTACATAATCAATGACGGTCGCGGGCTTAAGCCTGTGACCGCCTTTAAAAATAAAAAGGAGAGTACAAATGAAAAAATCAAATCCCCTCGCACTTATTCCCATAGGTGTATTTGTGGCTTTTTATCTTTCCCTCGGTGTGATATTCGAATATGTGATGAAAATTCCTATGGGCTTTTACAGCGTGCCTGTAGTAGTTGCTTTTCTTGTGGCACTTTTCGTAGCCGTACTGCAGACCAAGGGCGTTTCTCTTGATGAAAAATTTGCAATAATGGGTAAGGGTGCAGGTGACAAAAACATCATCACTATGCTCATTATTTTTATGCTTGCAGGTATTTTTGTCGGTGTGGTGGGCAGAAGCTCTGCCGAAAGCGTGGCTTACTTTATGCTTTCCGTCACCCCGCCGAGACTTGCTGTGGTAGTCATTTTCATCGTAAGCTGCTTCGTCTCTACGGCTATGGGTACATCTGTGGGTACTATCACTCTCATAACTCCCATCGCTGTCGCCCTTTCCCAAAGTGCAGGCTTCTCTCTGCCTCTTTGTGTGGGTACTGTCGTGGGCGGTGCTATGTTCGGTGATAACCTTTCCTTTATTTCCGATACTACCATCGCCGCCTGTAACGGTCAGGGCTGTAAAATGAAGGATAAATTCCGTACGAATATATCGATAGTTATCCCTGCGGCTATAGTTACTCTTGTGCTTATCCTCGTTCTTTCAATGAAAGCGGACATAGCTGAAAGCATCAATAATGAATATAACCTTATTCAGATTATACCCTATGTCCTCGTTCTCATCAGCGGAATAGCGGGCGTAAATGTATTCCTTACTCTTCTTATCGGTATTGCTTCCGGCAGTATCATAATGCTCGCCACGGGAAGCGTAACCTTTGTGGAGCTTACTGCCAATATGGGTGCAGGTGCATCGGGTATGTTTGAAACCTCTATGGTGGCAATTCTCGTAGCCTGCCTCTGTGCACTTATCAAGCATAACGGTGGCTTTGAGGCTCTGCTTACGGGCATCCGCCGTATTTTCCGCGGCAAAAAGGGCGGTCAGCTGGGTATCGGCCTTTTAGTAGGTCTTATGGATGTAGCTACGGCAAATAACACCGTTGCTATCGTTATGGCTAACCCTATCGCAAAAGAAATGGCAGAGGAGTACGGCATTTCGAATAAAAAGACCGCCTCTATTCTTGACACCTTCTCCTGTATAACACAGGGCTTTCTTCCCTACGGTGCCCAGATATTAGTGGCACTTTCCGCTGTCACCACTCTCGGCTATGAGCTTTCAGCCTTCAGCATAATCAAAAATCTTTTCTATCCTATGCTGCTTCTTTTAAGCTCTCTTGCATTTATCTTTATAATACCCGAAAAGAAAAAATGATTTGAGATAATCTGAAACTACGGAGAAAACATTATGTCGGAATTTTTAGAACAGATAGAGCATATAGTTGATGCGACCATTCCCGACAGGGACGAGCTTATTCATAAGGAGCATCCGAAAACGGACTATGCTATGCTTATTGTCCGCAATCTTCTGGTAGGTGTGGCGACAGTGTTCTTTCTGATGTCCTTTATCTTTGAGGATGCTCATCATATTCTCAGAGCCATAGGCTATTTCAGCGGTGCCGGCGCCTATGTTTTCGAGTGCCTTCTGCTGACGGACTGCTTCAGAACCAAGGTGCCCCATAAGGAGCTGTTTATGGTTTACTGCCTCGGCCCGCTTTACCTGCTTATGGGACTGGGATATTTACTCAAATAAAGGAGAATAAAAATGAAAAAAGGCAAAAAAATTCTTATAGCTGTAGGCTGTGTGGCACTTGTGGCCGCAATCGGTACAGGTGCGTGGAAGATAGCTGTCCGCAACGCATCAAAGGAGTATAATCTTATCACCCTCGACACCTCTGCCGTGCCTTCTCCCGTGACGGAGTTTACGGAGGCTGACATTCAGCTCAGTGAGGTTAAAATGCACTATGCAGTTTACGGCGAGGAGGGCTATCCTCTCATACTCATTCACGGAAACGGCGGAGATAAAAATTCACTCAAAGAGGCGGCATCTTATCTTGCCAACGATTACAGGGTTTATGTTCCCGAAAGCCGCTGCCACGGTGAAAGCAGTGATCCCGGTGTGATTTCCTATGACCTTATGGCGAAGGATATAAAGGAATTCTGCGAGGCGCTCGGCATTGAAAAGCCCTACATTATGGGACACAGCGACGGCGGTATAAATGCACTTACCTTGGCTTATACCTATCCCGACCTGCCCGGTGCTATAATTTCCTGCGGAGCCAACTCGGTGCCGGAAACCTTCAAGCCTTATTTCACTATCGGTGTAAGGGTGATGAATATCTTCAAGCCCGACAAGCTCAATGATATGATGCTCACTCTGCCGCAGATGAATGCGGAGCTTCTGTCGAGGATAACCTGTCCGACCTACATCGTGGCAGGGGAGAACGATATTATGTGGCTCAGTGATACAGCTTTCATTTACAGATGTATAATGCCTCACAGCTCCGTTGCCATAATTAAAGGCGCAAACCATTCCTCCTACATATCACAGGACGGAAAGCAGGCGTATGCTCTGGCAAAGGATTTTTTTGAAGGTCTTGATTGATGTTGACAAGGACAGGATGGGTTAATGATGTATTTTAACAGAAAGAAAAAATCTAAGTTAAAGATTATACTGACAGTTTTAATTGCTATAGCTCTTTTAACCGGTATGTTATTGTTAAATACACATAGACAATTTGGAGCGAGGCTTATTCGTGGGTATGAAGAAAATAAGTATGGTGATTTTATTGGGTTGGAATATGATGGTACTCTGTATGCAAGCTTAGATATATTTGGAAGATATTCTCTTTTGGAAGTTGATGAAGAGCTAACAAGGATTCGGACGTATAGCTATTGGAAATCCGTTTTACATAATTATAAGGTTTATTCTGTTGAGGATGACCCTGAACACATTTTTTTGGATTGTGATCCTAGAATATTGATTCCTCGTGATTTGCCGAAATCATATTATAGAGCTGATTACATGTTTCCGGAATTGAAGAGTAATAATATTGAAAAAATAAGAATGTATGATTGGGACGGTACTCTTTTATGTGCATTGGAAGACAAAGAAATGATAAAATATTTTTTAGATGAAAAAACAAAAATCGGTTATAATGATGTAATATCTTATATTGAGAGCTTAGATATTAAAGTAGATGATGAAAGTTTTGATGACTTTAACATTAGAGAAAACGCTGATTCTGTTTATGTTTATGCCAAGTTTAAAGATTCGCCGCTTCATTATGAATTAGGTCTACTCACTGAAACGGAAAGAGAGTATTACGAATATGGAGAAAGAGACGATACTAATGATTATGATGGTTATGATGTCTTTGAGTAATTAACACAAGGGGACGGTTCTCTGATTGATAAAGAATGATTAACGGGCGGTGGCCTCTCTCCGCCCCGCCCGCTTATAGCTCGCCTGAAAGGAGAGCTGGCGGCGAAGCCGACTGAGAGGTCGTCACATCTGAATAGCATTAAGCACAGGGCTTGGCTCATTTGCTACCCTGTGCTTTCCGTTTATTATTCCTTTTTATCCGGCGGTGTATCATTTCTTCATTCCCGAAACCCTG
>JAFSDF010000088.1 GCA_017436375.1 Clostridia bacterium
ACTAAATGAAAGAAGTCTTTTATATGCCATTTAAAAGAAACAACCAAAAAAACGAGAAAGCCACTCTCGGCAGTATTCAGAAAATGTTCTTCCGGTTTCAGATTATACTTATTGTCACCCTTGCTTTGTTTTTAGGTTTTGCAGGTTCTTTTATAAATGTACAATTTGAAATAGAGCGCCGTGATCAGAATCTTCAGAATGTGGCAGAAGCTATCGCAAAATCACCACTCGTTGTAGAAGCAGAATACTCAAACATGGATTCCTATCCTCTACTCAAAGAATATCTTGATTCTCTGTGTGATACTCTTAAAGATATCGATGTTATCTCTGTTGTAACAAAAGAAAGCACTCGTCTTTACCATTCAAACGAAGAGCTTATCGGTACGGTTTACGACGGTACAATACCTGACTTTAAGGGAAAATCACGAGATTACTATACTACTACAGACAATGGTCCGTCAGGCACGCAAAGACGAGCATATGCTGCAATATACGACGAAGAAGGCAACTATGCGGGCTTTGTTATAGCAATTATGCTTATGAAAAATATAAAAAATGAAACGATTCAAATTATACTTACCTTTATTCTTATTACTATTATAGCAATTCTGATTGAGCTTTTTATCTCTGCAGAGCTTTCAGATAAAATCAAAAAGAGTCTCTTAGGATATGAGCCTGATGTGTTTACATCCATGTTCCGAATGCGTGACAATATTCTCGAATCTCTTGACGAAGGCATAGTAGCTGTTGACAAGGTAGGTAAAGTTCAGTTTATAAATAAATCAGCCGTTGAAATGCTTACAACTGACGGAAAAGAAGATTCTTTCATCGGAAAATATGTAAGTAATTTAAGTAATACAATTCCTGCGCTTAATCCTCTTTGTGCTTCTGAAACAAGTCGTTCTGTAAGTTCAGCTTATGACAACATACTAATTGATACAATTCCAATTAAAGAAAACGATTCTGTTACCGGCACCGTTGGTATTCTTCACGACAGAAAAGAATACACAAAGCTTATGGAAGACCTCACGGGTACAAGGTATCTTGTAGATTCAATGAGAGCTAACAACCACGATTTCACTAATAAGCTTCATGTTATTCTCGGTCTGATACAGATGGAAATGTATGATGAGGCAACATCATACATTCAGAATATAACAATGGTACAGCGAGAAACCATAAGCAAGGTTATGAACTGTATAAACGAGCCTGCAATAGCCGCACTTCTTATAGGAAAAATTGCAAGAGCTTCAGAGCTTAATGTTAAGTTCGTTTTAAGGGAAGGTTGTTACTATTCTTCTGCAGATATATCTCTTCCCTCTGAAGTTCTTGTTACTGTCATCGGAAACCTCATTGAAAACGCTTTTGAGTCAATGAACGATATGAACTATGACGGTCAAAAAGAATTATTATTCGGTATGTATTCAAAACCGGGAGCGCTTCTCATCACTGCTGACGACACAGGCTCAGGTATATCCGACAGTAACATCGGCCGTATTTTTGAAAACGGATTTTCCACTAAAGGCAGTGGCAGGGGCACGGGACTATATCAAGTAAAGAACCTCATTGAAGCTGCCGGAGGCAAAATAAATGTTGAATCACAGGAAGGTATAGGAACATCCTTTACCATCAGTTTTAAGAAATAAAAAAAGGAGCTGCAAATTTAAGAAATAAAAAAAGGAGCTGCAAAAATGTATAAGGTACTTATAGTTGAAGATGACCCAATGGTTGCCATGATAAACGAGCAGTATGTAATGAAAAACAAAAACTTTTCAGTTTGCGGCAAATGTAAAGACGGTCTTTCTGCTCTTGAATTTTTGGAAACAAACAGCGTTGACCTTATCATAATGGATGTTTATATGCCGAAGCTTGACGGATTTGAAACCTTACGTCAGATAAGAAAGAAACAGATATCAGCTGATGTGATTATGGTAACTGCCGCCAATGACCGTGACTCGCTTGAAGAAGCTCTTCACCTGGGCATAGTTGATTATCTCGTTAAGCCGTTTACCTTTGACAGATTTCAAACGGCACTTCAGAAATATATAACACAACAAAAGGCACTAAATGAGCTTGACACTCTGAATCAAAAAAGTATCGATTTTATTATTGATTCATCCCGTAAAAAAAACGAAGACCTGCATCCGAAGGGAATACAGGAAAAGACACTTTCAATTATTTCTGATCATTTGAAAGAAAACAAAAACAAATGGCTGACCGGTGACGAAATAGCCGAAAAGACGGGAATTACCGCCGTAACAGTCAGAAGATATATGAACTACCTTGTCGAATCAGGTAAAGCTCAGGGTGAGATAAACTATGAAACAGGCGGAAGACCCTGTATGCTTTACAGAGCGACAGAATAAATGGACTGTGATTAAAACAGTTGACAATTTAACATTACAATTTTGTTGTTTTTTTGTAAGAAAATTCATCTGATTATTATGCATGAATTAAAATATTCTTACAATTACATAAACCTGGTTGACTTATGTAAAAATTAAAATTATTATTTCCTAAAAACAGAAAATGCTGTTAAGCACAGCACTTAAGGAGGTAATTATATGAATATTCTTGTAACTTTGGACAGTAACTATGTTTTTCCGTTAACAGTACTTTTGAAATCGATAATGATAACTAATATCAATAATACTTTTGATATATATGTTGCTCATTGCTCACTGACAGAAAATGATTTTTGCAGTATTAAAAAATCTGTTGATCCGATTCGCACAAAAATTCATCCGATTAAGATTTCGCCTGAAATATTAGAAGACGCTCCGGTCCCGAAGCGAATCACAAAAGAAACATACTACAGGTTACTTATGATGGACTACCTGCCCGAGAATATTGACAGAATTCTTTACATCGACCCTGATACAATTGTTTTGCGGGATCTTTCTCCTCTTTACAACATAGATTTCAAAGGTAAAACAATTGCGGCCGCAGGACACACCAAACTTTTCATTGAAGATATTAACCATTTACGCTTCAAAACCGGAAAAGAGTCACGATATTTTAACGCCGGAGTTATGATGGTTAATCTTGAAAAAATGCGCAAAACAGTTAGCGGTCAAATGGTATTTGATTATGTAAAGAAACACCAACGGTGGTTGTTCCTTGCCGACCAAGACGTACTTAACGGAATGTTTGGAAACGATATGATTCCTATTGATGAATGCCTTTACAACCTTGACGAAAAAACTATAATCTACAACCCTCACAAAGTAAAAGGTATTCAATGGATTGAAGAAAATGCCGTTATTATTCATTATAACGGCAAACGAAAGCCTTGGAAGAAAGGTTATAGAGGCAAGCTGGCATATTTGTGGTTCAGATTCAGAGACACACAATTGCCGGAAATAATGGTTGCTTCCTAAAGGTATGATAATATGAATTTAAAAAACATAAAAATACTCAGTCACAATAAACAAGAAAGAGCTCAACAAATAGGAGTAATTGCTACAAGCAGTATTTTTATTTTTTCTTTTGTATTTTGCTACATAAAATTTGGCCCCCAAATGCTTGATTTCATCAGTGATACCAAACACTTTAAGGGTTGGATTGATTCTTACGGTAATCTCGGAAAAGTAATTTTTGTAGGAATCAGAGCCTTTCAGACTGTAATAAAAATCATCCCTGCCGAGCCTTTGGAAATCGGTTCGGGATATGCTTTCGGAATGTGGGGCGGACTTTTCTATTGTATGCTCGGTACAGAAATCGGTTCATTATTTATAATTGCAATTACAAAAATTTTCGGTAACAAGGCCGTAAATCTTTTTGTCAGCGAAGAAAAAATTAACTCTCTAAGTTTTCTTCAAAATAAAGAAAAGCTTTCTGCCTCTC
>JAFSDF010000089.1 GCA_017436375.1 Clostridia bacterium
GACATATTATCTTTTTAGTAGTATAATAAATCGATTGATTTTAATTTTAGGAGGCGTCAGAATTGCGTAAAATTACTGCAATTTTTTTAGCTCTTGCCCTTATAATGGCTGTTGCCGTTGCCTGCGGTAAGGACGGTGACGAGGTAACCACCACAGCACCTATCGCCACTCAGTATGTTCCTTCTACTGAGCCTACCACTACAGCACCTTCTACCAATGAAGCATCGTACATCCTCACCACACAGACGGGACAGACCGCTCCCTGGGCTTCCACTACGAGATTTGAATTTTCCGATGTGGCAGTGTCTAACACAGCTCCCTCACAGAATGTCGGCTCATCTGATTATAATATTTCATTTAATGTCAGCGAAATTGCACCGCCTAATGTCAACACCTCCGTGGCTCCTCCCACCACTACTCAGAAGCCCTCGGGCACTACGAAGAGTGAAAAGGAGACTACAAATAAGGAGGCAGAGTCAGTATCGCTTATCGTAAACTCCTACGGCTACGGTGACGGTGTGATTTATGTAGAGGTCGATCCTTCTAACTGGGACGGTAATTTTGCTTCTGCCAGTCAGAATATCACACTCAAGGTTAACGGTACGGCTCTCGCTACCTCAGCTACCTGTTCAGTTCCTTCTAAGAAAACGGGCAGTATTTATGAAATAAAAATCACTATTCCCGAGCAGTCCGTAAATTCAGGTGACGAGGTATCCTTCACTATTCCCACCGGCATCGTGAAAAATCAGTCTGGCTCACAGTATAATCTGAGCTACAGCGCATCAGTTACAGTTTAATTTTTTTCACCGCATTATCTTACGATTTTGCGGTGCTTTTTGTTTACCGTTGCACTTTCCGTCAATAATATAAGGGGAGTGGTGATATGGTTTCTCTTTACCGTCTTAAGGGCAGAGCCCTGCAGATTGATAATTCTCTGATAATGATGCTGACTTTTTTAACGGGGCTGATTCTGCTTGCTACAGTAAATTTTTTGCCAGCTTTGTACCGTGATTTTGTTTTACCGCTTTTCAGTTTCAGAGAGGTAATTTTTTCTGTCACTGCTGAATTTTTTGGCGCACTGGTGTTTCTTCTCACATCCTTCGGCTTTTACTCCTCAGTCCGTCTCGGCACTAAGCGGTATCTTTTAAAAAAAGCACAGAAGAAAAGTCCGCGGGTAAACGATATATTTTTCTATTTCACACCTAAAAGATATTTTTCGGCCTTCTTTTATTCGGTAAAAACTGTGCTGGTGAAGCTTTCTCTGCTTCTGTTCTGTACAGCACCGTCGATTCTCTGTTTCTTTTCAGTTGAGCGTTTTTCGCGGCAGGGAGTGTCGGCGCTGGTCTGCCTTTCGCTGTCGGTGACAGCCGTATGTCTGCTTGTGAACGGCGTAGTGTTTTACTCTCTTTTATATTCCTCGTTTTTTCTCTGTGACTATTATTTTATTGAGGGCACCTGTCTTAATTTCCGCCATCTTCTTTCCTGTTCTCAGAAGTCTATGTACGGTAAAAACAGCCTTCTTACGCGGCTTAAATTAAGCTTTGCAGGATGGTTCGCTCTTTGCCTTCTGCTTCTGCCCGTTCCCTATGTATGGGGCTACTATCATCAGTCTTTAGCAGTGGCAGCGGCGGAATTTATGAAAGGAAAAGATGGCTGACCTATTTACAAAAACCTCTGAATTTGATATTATATTACTCAGAAAAATCAAAGTGAGGTTTATTTATGTCGGATTACAGTATATTTGTGCCTCTTTTTCCCTGGCTTATCGGCGGATCAAGAATAGGCGGAAGCTATAATATCTATTGCGGCTCTTGCGGTACAGACGGTGAAAAGGGCTGTATGGACAGAGATATTTTTAATTACCGTATCTGGATTGAAAAGCTCGATGAGCAGGAAATACTGAAGGCGGCCGTATACTACGGACTTAAAAGCTATGACAGCCGTGATGAGGATGAAATCACCGTTAAGATCTTCGATTTCGAGGAGGAAAGCCTCGGTGAAATAAAAAAATGGCTGGAGGAAATGGCGGAAAGCTTTTTCGGGTAAGAATAAAAGGGAAGGGCGCCACTTCATAAGGATGATAGGCCTTAAATTTCGCTATTTCTGCGCATAACTGCGTTGAAAATGCTCGAAATCGTTTATACTCCGAGCGGGCGAAAAAACGGCTAAAAAAGCAAATTTTACCCTTGTGCAACGCAGATAATTCTGATTAACAAATATAAAAACAGATGTATTTCAGTTGAAATCAACTCAGACACATCTGTTTTTTGTTTTGTTTTTTGGTCTGCGCTTAATGCAACAGCCCCTTTCGTGATGTTAAAGCGTAAAAGAGCCTGCAAAAACCCTAACTTCCTTACGAAGTGGCGCCCAAGGCTCTCTTTTTTCTTTTTATTCTTTGTAGGACATAAAAACTTTTTTCGAGAAAAACTGAGTAAAACGGAGAAAATCGGAGATATACAGAGATTTTTAAATAATCTGTCAAATCCGCACCCAATTTTTGCTGATAATCGCAAAAAAAATGTTGACATTTGCACAAAAATGTTTTATATTGTGTCTTATACAGAATATATTATTATTCTGGGGGAATGGGGATTTTTTCTCCTCATTGTTGCACGGAAAGGGGTTTAATAATGATGGAAGATAATGTAATTATCAAACTTCAGAATATTTCCAAAAAATTTGAAGATGATGTTATTCTCGATAACATTAATCTCTCTATAAAAGATAAAGAGTTTATGACATTTCTCGGTCCTTCGGGCTGCGGTAAAACCACTACCTTAAGGATAATTGCCGGCTTTCTTGAGTCTGACAGCGGTCAGGTGCTTTTTGAGGGTAAGGATATAAATAACCTTCCGCCTCACAAAAGACAGGTTAACACTATCTTTCAGAGATATGCTCTTTTTCCGCATCTGAATGTTTACGATAATATTGCATTCGGTCTTCGTATAAAGAAGATGAAGGAGAAGGATATAAGCAAAAAAGTATATGAAATGCTTGAGCTTGTCAACCTTAAGGGCTTTCAGAAAAGAGATATTGCCTCTCTTTCAGGCGGTCAGCAGCAGAGAGTTGCCATCGCCCGTGCTCTTGCCGTAGAGCCGAGGGTTCTTCTTCTCGATGAGCCTTTGGGCGCTCTCGACCTGAAGTTGCGTAAGGATATGCAGGTCGAGCTGAAAAACATTCAGAAAAGAATGGGTATCACCTTTATTTATGTCACCCATGACCAGCAGGAGGCTCTTTCAATGAGTGATACCGTAGTGGTTATGAACGGCGGTAAAATTCAGCAGATAGGCACTCCCATTGATATATATAATGAACCGAAAAACGCTTTTGTAGCTGACTTTATCGGCGAAAGTAACATTCTCGACGGCGTGATGCTCCGTGACTTCAAGGCTAAATTCTCAGGTGCTGTTTTCCAGTGCCTTGACAAAGGCTTTGCCGTAAACGAGTCCGTTGACATCGTTGTGCGTCCCGAGGATGTGGATGTGGTTCCCGTGGAGGAGGGCACTATCAGCGGTGTGATTACCTCAAACACCTTTAAGGGTGTACATTTTGAAATGATTGTCGATATAGATAATTTCAAATGGATGATACAGACCACCGATTATTATCCTGTAGGCACCCGCATCGGTATCCAGATCGAGCCCGATGCCATTCATGTAATGAAAAAGAGTGAGTATTCGGGTATGTTCGGTGACTACAGCTCCTTCAGTGATGAAATCGAGCATCTTTCTGACATTACAGAAGAGGAGGAGTGATAAATGGCGAAAAAGTCCCTTTCTGAAAAGCTTATCGCTTCACCTTATCTCGTATGGGCAGGCCTTTTTATTATCGTACCGCTGGTAATTGTTGTCTATTATTCCTTCTTTGATGCGGACGGAAATTTCACCCTCGAGTATGTCAGTGAAATAGGTAAATATAAGGATGTTATGCTTAACTCTATATGGCTTGGCTTTATCGCTACGGTCATAAGTCTTATTCTGGCATATCCTTTGGCATATATTATGGCACGAAGCACGGCTAATGTACAGAGAACCATGATGATGCTCGTTATGCTTCCTATGTGGATGAATCTTCTCATAAGAACCTATTCTATGATGATTCTTATGCAGGATACGGGTATCATTAATTCCTTTCTCGAAAAACTGAATATTGCTCCCGTTCATATGATAAATACGCAAGGGGCGGTTGTACTCGGTATGGTTTATAACTATATTCCATATATGATACTTCCTCTTTACTCCATTATGTCCAAAATGGACCATAACCTTATCGAGGCGGCAGAGGATCTGGGTGCTAACAAGGTAACAGTATTTAAAAATATCATTCTGCCTCTAAGCCTTCCCGGTATCGCTTCGGGCTTTACGATGGTCTTTGTACCCTCAGTTTCCACTTTCTATATTTCAAAAAAGCTCGGAGGAAACACCTTTTCACTTATCGGCGATGTTATCGAAATGCAGTTTAAGAGCGCTAACAACTACAATTTAGGAGCCTCACTTTCTCTGGTGCTTATGGTGCTTATTATTATCTGTATGATGGTAATGAACCGATTTACCGGTGAGGACGATGACGGAGGTGTGCTGATATGAGAATTAAAATGTCACCTCTTTCAAAGCTTTATGTCGCCTTCATAATGATACTGCTTTATGCACCGATTGTTGTGATGATTTTCTTTTCCTTCAATGACTCGGCGAGTACCAGTGTAATCACAGGCTTTTCTCTGCGGTGGTATAAGTCTCTTCTTTATGATCAGGCTACTATCACTGCACTTAGAAATACCCTCATTCTTGCCGTATCATCATCACTAATCGCTACGGTGATGGGCACTGCGGCGGCAGTGGGTATCAATGTTTTCAGAAATAAGCACATCAAAAAGATTACTATGGGCGTTACCAATATTCCGATGATGAATCCCGAAATCGTTACGGGTATTTCTATGATGCTCCTTTTCATCATCTGTGCCAATATGGTAGGTGTTACCGATGCTCTCGGCTTCGGTACTATGCTTATAGCTCATGTTACCTTTAACCTTCCCTATGTCATTCTTTCCGTGCTTCCGAAGCTCCGTCAGCTTGACCGATTTCTGCCCGAGGCGGCTATGGATCTGGGCTGCACACCCTTACAGGCCTTCTTTAAGGTAATACTTCCGTCCATTTCCACGGGTATTTTTTCGGGACTTATGATGTCCTTTACCCTGTCTCTGGACGATTTCGTTATTTCTTACTTCACACAGGGACCGTCCTTTGAAACCCTTCCCATCCGAATATTCTCTATGACGAAAAAAAGAGTTACACCGGATATGTATGCTCTGTCCACTCTTATTTTCGTGGCAATACTTTTCCTTCTTATCCTGCTGAATGTTTCACAGGTGCACGGAGAGAAAAAGATGCGCAATAAGCTCGATAAGGGGGTAAAGAGATGAAAAAGCTTTTACTTCTTATTCTTGCTCTCAGCTGCATCATCTGTACCTGCGTTTTTGCTGTAAGTGCCTATGAAAACGAAGAATGGTATAAGGGCTCGGAGGGAACCACGCTCAATGTTTTTAACTGGGGTGAATACATTTCCGATACCTATGAGGACGGCATGCTCGATGTCAATGCCGAGTTCGAGAAGCTCACGGGTATCAAGGTTAATTATGTAACCTATGAAAGCAACGAGGATATGTATCCGAAAATTAAAAACGGCGGTGCGAGCTATGATATAGTCATTCCCTCTGACTATATGATTCAGCGAATGATAGCCGAGGATATGCTTCACGGTATCGATACGGAAAAGCTTCCTAACTATCACTACATTTCCGAGGAATACAGGAATATGTACTACGATCCCGATAACGCCTTTTCCGTTCCCTATAATGTAGGTATGGTAGGTCTTATCTATAATACGAAAATGGTCGAGGAAAAGCCCGACAGCTGGACAGCACTCTGGGATGAAAGATATTCGGGTAAAATCCTTATGATCGATAATCCGAGAGATGCCTTCGCCATTCCGCAGAAAATTCTCGGCTACTCTCTGAACTCTACCGATGAAAAGGAGCTTTCTGATGTAGCTCAGATGCTTATCGAGCAGAAGCCTCTTTTACAGGGCTATGTTATGGATGAGATTTATAATAAGATGGAAAGCGGTGAAGCCGCTCTCGTACCTTACTATGTAGGCGACTTCGTGTGTATGAAGGATGTAAATCCCGACCTTGATTTTGTATACCCTAAGGAGGGTGTAAACATTTTCGTTGATGCAGTCTGCATTCCGAAAAGCTCGCAAAACTATGAGGGAGCAATCAAATACATCAATTTCCTTTTAGATCCCGAAATCGGTGTGAATAATGCTCTTTACATCGGCTACGCTACACCTAATACAGGTGTTATGGAGCACCCCGATTATGCGGAAATGAAGGATAATGAGTACCTTTATCCCACAGATGAAAATATGCCCGAGGTAGAATATTTCCGTAATCTTCCTCAGGAAACTCTTGATATGTTCTCATCTCTCTGGAACGAGATAAAGATTCACGGCACAGATAATACCCATATTTATCTCGGCTTTGCGGCTGTGGGTGCAGTGGCACTGTTTTTCATAATAAAGAAGGCAGTGACGAAAAAGAAAAGGGAATACTGGTATAATTTCCCTGAGGTTAAATAAAAAATGAGGCTACTGATTTTTTCAGTAGCCTTTTTTTACTGCTAAATTTTATTCTATCATTTTCTTGAAATCCTCTTCGCTGATAACCGTAACACCCAGGTCATTGGCCTTTTTCAGCTTGCTTCCCGCATCCTCACCGGCTAAAACATAGTCGGTTTTTTTCGAAACGGAGGAGGAGGCCTTGCCGCCGAAGGATTCGATTATCTTCGTGGCTTCGCTTCGTGTGTAAAGGGAGAGTGTTCCCGTCAGCACGAAGGTCTTACCCTCGAAGCGCATATCTACGATCTCTTTCTGACTCTCCATATTTACACCAAGCTCTTTGAGCCTTTCGATAAGGTCACGGCTTTCCTGATGGGAGAAGAAATCGGTAACGCTTTCAGCCATTATCTGACCGAAGCCCTCTATTGAGGCGATGTCGTCGGTAGAGGCTCCGATTAATTTATCCATCGTACCGAAATGGTCTGAGAGAAGCTTGCCTGCCTTCTGTCCGATGTGTCTTATGCCTAAAGCATAAATGAGCTTTGCAAGGTCGTTGTTCTTTGACTTTTCAGCCGCATCGATGAGATTCTGCGCACTTTTTTCACCCATACGGTCTATCCTTGCTATGTCTTCCTTTCGGAGAGTATAAATGTCAGCGGCAGTTTTAATAAGTCCTTCCTTTACGAGAGTCTCGAGTACGGCTGTGCCGAGACCTTCTATATCCATAGCATCTCTCGAGCAGAAGTGGATCAGGTTTCTGAGAAGCTGGTTGGGACAGTCGGGATTACAGCACCGTAAAGCCGCCTCTCCTTCTTCTCTGGTCACCTTGCCGCCGCAGGAGGGACAAACATCGGGGATTCGGTAGGGGACTGCGTTTTCTCCGTGACTTACCACGGAAAGAACCTCGGGAATGATGTCTCCTGCCTTGCGGATGATAACTCTGTCACCGATACAGATGCCCTTTTCATCGATAAAATCCTGGTTGTGCAGGGTAGCTCTGATGACGGTAGTACCGGCTAAAAGTGTCGGCTCGAAAATACCCGTGGGAGTGAGTACACCTGTCCTGCCCACATTAATTTCGATGTCTAAAAGCACAGTTTCTTTTTCCTCGGGCGGATATTTGAAGGCAAGTGCCCATTTGGGAAATTTAGCTGTAGAGCCTAAGCTTTCACGCTGAGAAAAATCGTCTACCTTGATAACGGCACCGTCGATGTCGAAGGGGAGAGAGCCTCTCTTTTCACCGATGTGCTCTATTTCTTCTATTGCCTTTTCGATGCTGTCACATTCCACATAAAAAGGAACAGTATTGAAACATAGTTCTTTGATGAAGTCAAGACTTTCCTTATGTGAGGATAGGTCCTTGCCCTCAATTCGCTGAATATTGAACACAAAAATATCCAGCTTTCTTTTGCTTGTAATCTTTGGGTTTTTCTGTCTGAGTGAGCCTGCCGCCGCATTACGGGGATTTTTGAAGGTCTTTTCGCCGTTAAGCTCCTGCTCCTCTACGAGAGAGGTAAAGGTTTCGCGGGGCATATAAACCTCACCTCGGACTTCAAGCAAAGGCAGATCTGTGTCGATTTTAAGGGGGATAGACCGTACTGTGCGAAGGTTAGCCGTTACATCCTCACCGATTCTGCCGTCGCCTCGGGTAGAGCCACGCACAAAAACCCCGTTCTCGTATTCGAGAGATACGGAAAGGCCGTCAATTTTAGGCTCTACGATGTATTTCGGTGACGGCACCACGGCCTTCACTCTGGCATCAAAGGCCCGCACATCCTCATAGCTGAAGCCGTCCTGCAGGCTTTCCATAGGCACTATATGCTCCACTGGCTCGAACTGTCCGTCAGCCTTACCGCCTACTCGGTGAGTAGGGGAGTCGGGAGTAATAAGCTCGGGATGCTTTTCCTCGATGGCGATAAGCTCGTGCAGGAGTCTGTCATATTCGAAATCCTCGATTTCAGGCTCATCGTTTTCGTAATATTTTTTATTGTGGTAATTGATAATGTCGCGGAGCTCGTCGGCTCTTTTTTTCATTGCATCGAAATCATTCATTTAAGTCACCTTATCTTATTAAAGTACCGTTCAGGAATTCTTCCTTAAACCACACATCTTCTATTGTAAACTCTTTTTTGTTCAGATATTCAAGTCCGCCCGCATCGGTAGTAAAGTCAAAAATCAGCTTATGGGAGCAGAGGCACTGCTTTTTGTAGCCTGTTTTTTTGTTAAGCTCATTGGTTCCGTACTTTCCGTCGCCGACCAAGGGGTGACCGACGGAGGCGAGATGGGCTCTTATCTGGTGCGTTCTGCCTGTGAGCAGATTTATCTCTAAAAGGCTCAGTCCGTCTCTGCAGCCCAAAACCTTATACTCGGTGCGGATAAGCTTTGCTCCCTCCTTCGGCTTTTTCGAAACGAAGACCTTGTTTTTCTTTTCATCCTTGACAAGATAGCCTTCAAGGAGCTCTTTATCCTTGTTCATCTTACCGTGAACTATGCACAGATAGATTTTATGTAGCTCTCTGTCCTTCATTTTCTGATTGAGGATACGGAGAGCCTCGGCAGTCTTGGCACAGATAACGATACCGCTCGTATTTCTGTCGATGCGGTTGACCAAAGCGGGAGTAAATGATGTCTCCTCATCAGGGTGCCATTCGCCCTTTTCGAAAAGATAGCGCTTGACTCTGGTAATAAGTGTATCTACATATTCAGTCTCGTCGGGGTGGGAGAGTAGACCTACCTTTTTATTGAGAAGAATGATGTTTTCGTCCTCATAAACTATGTCGATGCTTTTCGATGCACTCATAAAGTCATAGACAGTTTCCTTTTTTTCGAAAAACTCATCGTTTATGTACATATCCACCTTATCGCCTACACTCAGCCGTGTGGAAATCTCCGCCCTTTTGCCGTTTACCTTGATGCGCTTGATGCGGATATATTTATACATCAGTGCCTTGGGGAGCTTGGGACAGGATTTGGTGAGAAATTTATCGAGCCTCTGATCGGCATCGTTTTTTTCGATAGTAAAGCTTTTCAAAGTTAATTACTCCTTATTTCAGTCGGTCTATCCTGCATGGAGAGGTCATTCGCCAAATTATACCATAAAATATTCTGTATATCAATACACAAAAGGATGAAATGTTCTGAACAGAAAAAGCAGAGTAAGGTTTTATATTCCAAAAATAAAAAATCTGTTGACAGTTTATTTTTTTTCGTGTAAAATATTTATTACGAATTTGTAAAATTTGAAAAGGAGATTTTAAGAATGAAAAAATCAGTCAAAAAAATCGTGTTGCTTGTTATGATTGTTTCTGTGTTTCTGACATGCTTTGCAGTGACAGCAAGTGCGGCTTCAGGTACGGATATAAACGGCAGTAAGTGTGATTTTACGTATAACACTTCAGACAGCACTGCTACATTGACAAAATCGGCAAACACATCACAGTCGTGGAAGCTACCGAGTACGGTTTCCTGTAAAGTGGGTACTAAATATCCTACTTTTACAGTAACAGAAATATCAGCCTATTTCTTTGTAAATTCATCCTACGGGAAATATGTAACCTATCTTCGCTTACCCTCTTCTCTTAAAACTATTCCTAACGGCCTTTTCCAGAGCGGCGTAGGTTATCTGAAGACTCTTGAAATTTACGGTGCTGATACTACCTGTAATGATTATTTCCTCGGCTGTACCGCTCTTAAAGAGTTTGTAGTTAATGCCGATAATACTAATTTAAAGGCTGTTGACGGTGTTCTTTACGGTGGTACTGAGCTTATGAAATTCCCTGCAGCGAAGGCTCTTACCGATACTACCGTATACGATATTCCGGAAGACACTTCTTCGATTCGTGCCTATGCTTTCTATAAGGTAAAGAATATCACTGATATAAAGGTGCCTGCTACCGTAGCTTCTATAGGCTCGGGTGCTTTCTGTGACAGCACCGTAACAGGTGTTCATTTCGAAAACGGCAGCACTTATGATTTTTCCGCTTATAATTGTACCTGCGGTACCTGCGCTGACAGAATCAGTTGGTGCGTCGAGGATGAAGAAGCGGTAGAAGCTACCTGCTCCGTACCCGGACACACTCCAGGTATCCGCTGTGATATCACAGGTGAATGGTTCAGCGGTGAAGTAATTCCTGCTACAGGAAAACACGAATACAGTGAGTTCCTTGAGGCGAGACCTGCTACCTGTACAGAAAATATGGTAAGAGTTTACAAATGTACAGGATGTACACAAACCGAGGAAAAAGCCATACCTGACAGTGCTCTCGGTCATAAGGGCGGCGAAGCCACCTGTACAGCACTTGCAATATGCGGTGTCTGCGGTGAAGGCTATGGTGAGCTTAATACAGATAATCATAAGAATATAACCACTCTTGAAGCTGTTGCCCCCACCTGTGAGGACACAGGCCTTACAGAGGGTAAGTATTGTGCAGACTGTAAGATAGCCATCGTGGCACAGACAGTAGTCGATGCTCTCGGTCATAAGGGCGGTGAAGCCACCTGTGAGGAGCCTGCTGTGTGCGGTGTATGCGGTGAGGCCTATGGTAATGCTCTGAATCACGATATTATTATTGATAAAGTCGTCGAGCCCGACTGTGTAAACACAGGTCTTACAGCAGGACAGCACTGCTCACGCTGTGATGCTGTTACAGTGGCTCAGAAGGTTATTCCCGCTGTCGGTCATAAGGAAACAGCCGTAGCAGGCAAGACTCCTACCTGCACGGATGCCGGACTCACAGACGGCATAAAGTGTGGTGTCTGCGGTGAAGTACTTTCGGCACAGGAGGAGCTCGCACCTCTCGGACACGCAGATGAAAATGCTGACGGTATCTGTGACAACGGCGGCGAAGGACTTCGTTCACCTCAGGATGACTGCACACACCTGTGTCATAAGACAGGCTTTATGGGCTTCATCTGGAAAATAGTCCGCTTCTTCCAGAAGCTGTTCAAGATGAATCCCGTATGTAAATGCGGCGCATTACATTATTGATTTTCTATAAAATGAAAGAATTTCGTGCTTTCTGTGCAATATACAGAAAGCACGTTCTTTTTAAGAAATATTTTTAATAAAATACAACAATTCGTGTTGACAAACCTCAAAACGAGTTGTATAATAGTTATTGCCAATTTATTAATTTTGAAACGGAGGAATTAACAATGAAAAAAATCTTGGCATTAGCACTTTCGCTTGTAATGGCTTTCTCACTTGCAGCTCCTGCTTTTGCAGCTGTACCTGAAGTTGATATGGAAGGTATCTCTTCTTCAATCGGCAGCATTTCCGATGACGCTTCAGCAGCAGTTGACGCAGCAGGCAGCATCTGTGACAACCTTAAGGCAGAGGATTATGCAGCTGCTATTGACAGCGCATTTGATTTTGCTGCAAAGCTTGCAAAGGCTATCCACACACTTGTTCACACACTTGCTGATATCTTCGGCTTCGATTGCCCCTTCTGTGACGAAGACAGCGTAGCAGGTGACGGTGAAGATGCAGACAACGGCAACGGTGATGCTGACACAGGTGCAGATGACGAGCCTCTTTATGAGACAGCCGGCTCTGTAATCGGTGCAGAATTCGCTGACAAGGCTGTAGCTTTTGCAAAGCCTTATCCTATGAATGTTGATGCAGCTTATGTTTTCACTGCTCCCACAAAGAGCATCGAAATCACTGATATCGCTACCTACAATGTTAAGACTGTAGTTATCCTCGAAGAGGGTGCAACCACAGGTAAGATTACCTTTGCTGCTGATGCAATCGGTAACTACTTCCATCAGGTTGAAGGCTTCAAGCTTATCATCAATAATTCAGGCGCTCCTGTTAATGTTGTAGTTGATGGTGTTCTTTCCTGGACCAATCATACTGCAATCGCTAACATCGGTGATTACATTGAAGGTCCCTACACTCTTACCGTTCTTTAATTTAATCGTTTAATAAACCGGACTCCCTCGTACACACGAGGGGGTTGTGGCTTTTATTACGGAAGGAGGAAAATTAATGAAAAAGATTCTTGCCTTTGCTCTCGCAATTGTTATGACCTTTTCTATGACTGTTCTCCCTGCAGGTGCATCCTTAGAGGACAGCATTCAGGATGCAGAGAATATTTATACCGATACATCAAATGACATCAGTGATGTCGTTGACAGTGCAAAGGATGTATATGATTCCTTAATCAGTGAGGATTACGGCTCTGCTATAACGGGTGTTTTCGTATTTATGGAAAAGCTCTTTGATGCTATTCACAGCTTAGTTCATTCTTTATCGGAAATCTTTGACTTTGACTGTCCCTTCTGCGACGGCAAATATTCAGACGATGATAATGCCGATGCTGATGAACCCACAACAGATGAACCCACAACTGAGGAGCCCACAACTGAGGAGCCCACTACAGAGGAACCTACAACAGAGGAGCCCACAACAGAGGAGCCCACAACAGAGGAAC
Source organism: Clostridia bacterium (assembly GCA_017436375.1). Classification (GTDB taxonomy): domain Bacteria; phylum Bacillota; class Clostridia; order Oscillospirales; family Acutalibacteraceae; genus UBA6857. Next base: position 13,050 of record JAFSDF010000089.1, read on the forward strand.
CCACAACAGAGGAACCCACAACTGAGGAATCCACTACAGAGGAGCCCACTACTGAGGAGCCCACAACAGAGGAACCTACAACAGAGGAGCCCACAACAGAGGAGCC
>JAFSDF010000090.1 GCA_017436375.1 Clostridia bacterium
ACGGGGCATATTTTCACCCTGTCTGCGTTAAAGAGCCTTGAAAGGCGCCAGCCTTCCTGCGGTTTTTGCCTTGACAGAGCAAAAATCTGCTTCCGTTAAACTTCGAAGAACCTTAAATGCCCGAGTTATAGTGCATTTGAGTATTTCTTCGACGAAGTTATACTCGCGTATTGCGAGGAGAAAAATTATCAAAGGTACTGTAAATCGGACATTTAAGGCTTATCAGGTTCGATTACTGTCACCTTAAGTAAAAGTCACATTTACCCTGAGGCTTTTCTCTTTTTTTACCCTTTTTCTCTTGCCTAAATTATTACTGTATGTTATAATAACTTGATAATTATTATGAGGTAGTGTTTGTTTATGGTTATTTTGGGAATTGATCCCGGTTATGCTATAGTCGGTTACGGTGTTATCAGCTACCGCAATAATCATTTTTCCGTAATTGATTACGGTGCCATTACCACCGATGCCAAAACTCCCTTCAACAGGAGACTCGAAATTATTTTTGATGAATTGACAGCCATCATTGACAGATATTCTCCTGAGGCTATGGCTATCGAAAAGGTTTTCTATAACAGCAACGCAAAAACCGTTATTGATGTAAGTCAGGCCAGAGGTGTAATAATGCTTGCCGCTCAGAAAAAAGGTCTCAAAGCTTACGAGTATACTCCCTTACAGGTCAAGCAGAGTGTGGTAGGCTACGGCAGAGCGGAGAAAAAGCAGATACAGGAAATGATAAAGCGTATTCTGGCACTGGAAAAGGTTCCTAAGCCTGACGATACTGCCGACGCTCTGGCTATGGCTGTGTGCCACGCTCATGCCAGCGGATCATTGATGCAGAATATGAGAATCAGAAAGGGGATTTGACCTTGTTTTACAGCTTAACTGGTAATGTGGTTTATAAGGGCCTTACGGAGTTCGCCGTTGAATGTGGCGGTGTGGCTTTCCGCTGTCAGAGCTCTTTTGCCACTCTTTCCGAGGTTATACCCGGTGAAAAAATGACTGTTTATACTTATCTCAATGTCCGTGAGGATGCTCTTGATCTTTTTGCATTTACTACGGAATATGAGCTCGAATGGTTTAAAATGCTTATCACTGTAAACGGTGTGGGTCCGAAGGCGGCACTTGCTGTCCTTTCCGAGCTTTCTCCCGACAGGCTGGCTCTGTGTATTTCAGCTTCGGATGTAAAGGCTATTACCAAGGCTCAGGGTATCGGACCGAAAATAGCGCAGAGAATCATTCTTGATCTGAAGGATAAAGTAAAGGGTATTGCTTCAGCCTCTGAGCTTTCTGAGGGTATTTCTGCAGTTTCAGCTACTGCTGAAATGCCTAATACGAGTGAGGCTATAGCGGCTCTTACCATGCTGGGCTACACTCAGTCCGATGCGGCAGTAGCCGTCAGTAAGCTTGACAGCACTCTTTCTGTGGAAAATCTTATCAAGGGTGCACTTAAACTTTTATCTTTAGGGTGAAAATAAATGGAATTTGAAGAAAGAATCATAGCTCCCGACCTTACCTCCTTTGACAGTGAAATCGAAACATCCCTGAGACCGAAGATACTCACTGACTATATCGGACAGGAAAAGGCCAAGGAAAATCTTGAAATATATATAAAAGCGGCCAGAGAGAGAGGCGAAAGCCTGGATCATGTTCTGCTCTACGGCCCTCCCGGTCTCGGCAAGACAACACTTGCAGGTATCATTGCCAATGAAATGAATGTTAATTTCCGCGTTACCTCGGGTCCTGCCATAGAAAAGCAGGGTGATCTGGCAGCACTTCTGACCAATCTTAATGAAGGCGACGTGCTGTTCATTGATGAAATTCACCGTCTTAACAGAAGTGTGGAGGAGGTACTTTATCCGGCCATGGAGGATAATGCACTCGACATCATCATAGGCAAGGGTCCCTCAGCACGCTCCATAAGACTTGACCTTCCGAAGTTCACTTTAGTCGGTGCTACCACGAGAGCCGGTCAGCTTTCGGCGCCTCTTCGTGACCGTTTCGGTGTCATACTCAGACTCGAGCTGTACACTCCTGAGGAATTGGCACAGATCGTAACACGAAGTGCAGGAATACTTGGTATTGACATCGAAAAATACGGTGCACTGGAAATCGCCTCTCGCTCGAGAGGTACGCCCCGTATAGCAAACCGACTTTTAAAAAGGGCGAGAGATTTCGCTCAGGTTATCGGTAACGGCATAATTGATGAAGAAAGTGCGGATATGGCACTGAGCAAAATGGAAATCGACCATATAGGACTTGATGCCACAGACAGGCTTCTGCTTGAGACTATGATTAAAAATTACGGCGGAGGCCCCGTCGGGCTTGAAACCATAGCGGCGGCAGTAGGTGAAGAAGCGGTAACCATAGAGGATGTTTACGAACCTTATCTTATGCAGCTCGGCTTCCTCGGAAGAACACCGAGAGGCAGAGTCGTCACTGCGGCGGGCTATGAGCATCTGCAGATACCGATGCCCGGACAGCAAAAGTTATTTTAACGGAGATTAATTAACTATGAGATATACTAAAGATTGGAAAGATTATGAGCTTATCGACTGCTCATCGGGAGAGCGTCTGGAAAGATGGGGCGACATTATCCTCGTAAGGCCTGATCCGCAGGTTATATGGAAGACACCTAAAACAAACCCCTTGTGGAAAAAGGCAAATGCCTACTATCATCGCTCAAAATCTGGCGGCGGAGCCTGGGATGTAAGAAGTAAAATGCCTCCCTTCTGGAGTATTAACTATAAGGATTTAACTTTTAATATCAAAACCATGGGCTTCAAGCATACGGGGCTTTTCCCGGAGCAGGCTGTCAACTGGGATTATACCCGTGAAATCATCCGTAAGGCGGGCAGACTTGTTAAGGTGCTTAATCTTTTCGCATACACGGGAGGAGCCACTATCGCACCCTTAAGTGAAAATGCTCAGGTAGTTCATGTAGATGCGTCAAAGGGTATGGTAGCCTGGGCCAAGGAAAATGCCGTGTCCTCGGGTGTAGCCGACGGTAGCGTAAGATGGATAGTTGATGACTGCGTAAAGTTTGTACAGCGTGAAATACGCCGCGGTAATAAATACGACATCATAATTATGGATCCGCCGTCCTACGGCAGAGGCCCCGGCGGCGAGGTGTGGAAATTAGAGGATGAGGTTTACGGACTCGTGGAGCTTTGCAGTGAGCTTTTATATGAGGATTCACTTATGATGCTCATCAATTCATATACCACAGGTCTTTCCTCATCGGTTATGGAATATATTCTGGGTGCTGTCGTCAAAAAGAAATTCGGCGGCAGGATTTCTTCTTCGGAAATCGGTCTTCCCGTAACGGAAACAGGTATGATTCTTCCCTGCGGAGCCTCGGCTATTTGGGAAAAATAAGAGGTATATATTATATATGAACAGCTTTATTGAATTCGACAGTGTAAACTTTGCTTATGAGGAAGATGACGAAAGTCTCGTAGCGGAAAATGTCATCGAAAATATGAATCTTAAAATACAAAAGGGGGATTTTGTCGCAGTTTTAGGTCATAACGGCTGCGGAAAGTCTACTCTTGCCAAGCTCTGCAACGCAATTTTAATCCCTCAGCAGGGTAAGGTTTATATTGACGGAATCGACACTGCCGACGAAGACAGACTTTATGATATAAGACAAAGGGTGGGTATGGTTTTTCAGAATCCCGACAACCAGATTGTTGCCACCATCGTCGAGGATGATGTTGCCTTCGGTCCCGAGAATTTAGGCGTAGAGCCGGCGGAGATAAGACGGAGGGTAGATGAAGCCCTCAGAAATGTGGGTATGTATGACTTCCGTTCCTTCGAGCCTCATAAGCTTTCGGGAGGTCAGAAGCAAAGGGTGGCAATAGCAGGTATAATCGCTATGAAGCCTGACTGCATAGTTTTAGATGAGCCTACCGCTATGCTCGATCCGAGAGGCAGACGGGAGGTTATGGCTACGGTAAAGCGTCTGAATGAGGAGTACGGCATAACTGTTATTTTCATCACTCATTATATGGACGAAGCCGTAAAAGCGAACCGTGTTATCGTCATGGATAAGGGTAAAATAGTTCTCGACGGAAAGCCTAAGGAGGTCTTTATAAATACAGACACTCTTAAGGAAATCGGACTCGATGTTCCCGAAGCCACGGAGCTGACGCATTTACTGATCAGAAACGGCATTGATTTGCCTGAAGATATACTTGATATTGAAGAATTGTTTTCTCATATAGAAGCACTTATGGAGGATAGAAATTGAGTATTTCGATTTTAGAAACTAAGAATCTTACCCATGTTTATTCTAAGGGTACTGCTTCTCAGGTTGATGCAATCAGAGATATAAGCCTTAAAATCGAAAAGGGTGAGCTTGTGGGCATTATCGGACACACAGGCTCAGGTAAAAGCACCCTTATTCAGCATTTTAACGGCCTTCTGAAGGGTACCTCGGGAGCGGTCCTGCTCGACGGTAAGGATATATGGGAGGATAAAAGTAAAATCCGTAATGTCCGTTTCCGTGTGGGAATATGCTTTCAGTATCCTGAATATCAGCTTTTCGAGGAAACGGTATACAAGGATATAGCCTTCGGTCCGACTAATATGAAGCTCGATAAAGATGAAATTGACCGTAGAGTGAAAAGCGTTATTAATTTCGTAGGTCTCGACGAAAGCTACCTCGAAAAATCGCCCTTTGATCTTTCCGGTGGCGAAAAAAGGAGAGTGGCTATTGCAGGAGTAATGGCTATGGAGCCTGATGTACTGATTTTAGATGAGCCCTGTGCAGGTCTTGACCCAAAGGGCAGAGACACAGTTCTTTCTCTTATCAGCGATTACAGAAAAAATACCGGAAGCACAGTTCTGGTCGTTTCTCACAGTATGGAGGATATTTCCAAAATAGCTACAAAGGTTCTCGTTATGAATGAGTCGAGACTCGCTTATTACGATACCGTTGATGCGGTATTTTCTCACAGTGAGGAGCTGAAGAATATGGGACTGAATATTCCTGCTCTCACATCATTATTTCTTAAACTTAAAGCAAAGGGCTATAATGTTAATACAAATATCTATACCCTCGAAAAAGCTTGCGATGAGCTTCTTTCACTTGTGAAAGGGGGTAGATCACTGTGATTTCCGACATCACTATAGGACAGTATTACAGGGCTGACTCCTTCGTTCACAAAATGGATCCGCGCATTAAAATACTCATAACAGTTCTCTTTATTGTAATGATCTTTATGTGTAAAAACTTCCTTTCGCTTTTGCTGACAGGAATTTTTCTTGCGGTGTCGATTCTGGCTTCGAGAGTACCTTTTAAAATGTTTTTTAAAAGCCTTAAGCCTATTATACCCATAGTTGTTTTTACAGCGATAATTAATATTTTCTATATCGGCGGCGGTACGGAGCTTATTTCCTTAGGCTTTCTTACGGTTACCTCCAAGGGTATATTTACAGCAGTATTTATGGCTGTGAGGATAGTTCTGCTTATTATGTCAAGCTCTATTCTCACCTACACCACGGTGCCGACGATGCTGACCGATGCCATTGAACGGCTTCTTTCACCTCTTAAGGTGTTCCATATCCAGGTGCACACACTGGCTATGATGATGACTTTGGCGCTGCGCTTTATTCCTACTCTTA
>JAFSDF010000091.1 GCA_017436375.1 Clostridia bacterium
AAGAGACTCGGCACAAAGAGAAGCGACGGTCAGTTCGTTAATGCAGGTACTATCATCGTTCGTCAGCGTGGAACACACATCCACCCCGGCAACAATGTAGGTAAGGGCTCTGACGATACACTTTTCGCTCTCATCGACGGAAAAGTTAAGTTTGAACGTCTTGGCAAAGACCGTAAAAAGGTCAGCGTATACGACAACTAAGGAAAGTGACGCACAAATTACCGTATTTTGCGCACAAAATTATTTAACAATTTTAAGCCTTTAACAGAGTTTTTCTGTTAAAGGCTTATTTCTTTTCCTTTTCAAAGTCACCTGTGCTTTGTTTTCGGCGGTGGCAAGCATCATTGACCGAAGGTCAGCATCATTGACCGAAGGTCAACATCATTTGCCGCAGGCAACCCTCGATCTCACCGGTACGAAGTGTCGATTTCATTGATACAATAATTGCGGGGGGTTACTGTATCATCGGCGGTAACAGCTCAAGAACCGTATTTATGAACACCTGAAGCTGGGGAGTTACTGCCTTTCCCTTAAGATAGGCAAGCTGTGACCACTGATTGAATTCACATTCGGGCACATTCACCTTTTTAAGAGAGCCCTCCTGTATACTCTTTCTTACCTCGAAAACGGGAAGCATCGTCACATAATTGGAGGTTCTCGTAAGTCTCATAATAGTATCTGTATTTGCAATCTCTATTGCGGGAGTCACAAAAAGATTTCTCTTTGCAAGCTCATCGTCAAAAAGATATCTGTATCCCTCGCCCTGAGGCATAAGGATAAGCTTTTCACCCGTTATCTCCTCAAAGGTGACCTCTTCCTTTTCGGCAAGAGGATTTTCGGGATTTGTGACAAATATTATGGGCTCTACCTCTTCACGGACTCTTACCCATTCCTTTCTCGGCACCTTATAGTCAAGCATATAGCATAGATCAAGCTCATTTGCTCGCATTTTTGCCTCAATTTCTCTGGCAGAGCCGACAAAAATGCTGAGATTTATATGGGGATATCTGCGGTTGAATTCAGGGAAAATAGGGATGAAGCAGGACTTGAGAATGGAGTCAACAAGTCCGAAGCGGATAGTGCCCTTCATCTCCTCGCTTTCGGTGGCAAAATTCTGAGCCTTTTCAATTGCCTCGATAACGGCATTGGCGTATTCAATGAAATTAAGACCGAACTGGGTAAGCTTGATATTTTTACCTATTCTGTCAAAAAGAGGAACACCGAGTTCAGTCTCAAGCTGCTGCATCTGCACTGTTACGGCAGACTGGGAATAGCCGAGAACGGACGCCGCCTTTGTAAAATTATTGAACTCTGCTACCTTAAGAAAGGTCTTTAAGTTTCTTACATCCATCTTTATCACCAATTACTAAAAATTATCAATTTTCAAAAATCCATTAATTAATATCATAATATAGCATAGTACACAGTTTGTCAAGACAATTTTTTTGCTATTTCGCGATTATCAGGTAAAAATTGCACAAAATGTTTCTTTATATTTGTGCAGTAATGCTGTCTGCAATGTGATAAAATAATATATAAAATAAAATAAGGAGAAAAACCTATGAAAAAAATATTATCTGTTTTACTTATACTCTGCCTTACAGCTCTTTGCCTTTGCTCCTGCGGCAAAAGTGAAGAAGCAAAGGCCGTGGAAGAGAAAATAAACGGTATCGGAGAAATTACTCTCGACAAGCTTGAAATTCTCGAGGAGGCTGAAAAACAGTATGCATTCCTCAGCGGCGAGG
>JAFSDF010000092.1 GCA_017436375.1 Clostridia bacterium
CCCTGCCCTCTGCGGTTTCGACTATTGCGCCGCATTTCGGTGTGGTTTTAAGAAGATGCTCGTAGGCCTCCTGCTCATATTTAAGACAGCACATAAGTCTGCCGCAGGTACCGCTGATTTTTACGGGACTGAGTGAAAGGCTCTGCTCCTTGGCCATCTTTATGGATACAGGCTGGAAATCGCCCAGGAAGGTGTTGCAGCAGAAGGGTCTGCCGCATACTCCGAGACCGCCCACCTTTTTGCTTTCATCGCGGACACCTATCTGACGAAGCTCAATCCGTGTTCTGAAAACGGAAGCAAGGTCCTTGACCAGCTCTCTGAAATCCACTCTGCCGTCAGCGGTGAAATAAAAGAGTATCTTGTTTCTGTCGAAGGTGTATTCTACATCAACAAGCTTCATATCCAGCTTATGTGCATCGATTTTTTTACTGCATATTTCAAAGGCTTCTTTTTCCTTTATCTTATTCTCCTCTACGGTTTTAAGGTCGTTGGGATTTGCATGTCTTAAAACAGGCTTCAGAGGAGCAGTAATCTCATCATCGGGAATTTCTCTGTTAGCGATGGTAACAGTACCGCATTCCACTCCCCTCGCTGTTTCTACTATGACCTTATCACGGCATTTATATTCCTTACCGCAGGGATCAAAGTGGTAATTTTTACCCACTTCCTTAAATCGCACTGAAACAACTACTGCCATATATTTATCTTCCTTTCGTTCTGATGAACATTTAACTGATTTTTATACCGTAAAGCACCGATGCAAATCGTGTTACGGTAAGATTAAGATTTGCCGACGAATCAATATCCGTCAGAAAGCCTCTGAGACATTCAGTCAGCTCGAGAGCCTTCCGCTGTGTAAAGCGGTTTTTAAGAAGGAGAATTTCTTCTCTCTCCCCGTTTATAAGCTCTTTTCCACCGCTCTGAAGAATCAGTGCATCCCTCGTAAGAGAAATCATATTTTCCGTAATCTCTCTGAAAAGCTTTTTATCCTTAGCAAAAGCCGCAGTTCTTTTCAGAAAATTGAATTCACTTTCTTTGACAAGAGAAGCAATAAGCTCAGCAGCCATAACATAGGCCTTGCTGTCCTCTGACTTTTCACTACCGTCGCTTTCTTCGCCCAGAGTATAGGCCGTAGCACGGGAAATGACCGTATCAAGAAGCGAAGATTTACTGCCGCAGGTAAGAATAAAGCAGACATGAGGCGAAGGCTCCTCAAAAATTTTCAAAAGAGCATTCTGTGCCTGCGGATTCATATATTGTGCCTCAGAAATAATAAAAACGCTCTTAACTCCTTCGTTCGGAAAAACCAATGCCTGTGCTTTGAGCTCTCTGACAGAGTCGACCTTTATCATAGTGCTGTCTTTAGCTTTAGAGAGAATATGAATGTCCGGGTGGCTGTCCTTCATAGCCTTGTGACAGGCTTTGCAGCTTTTGCAGGGCTTGCTCTCACCTGTGCACACCAAGGCCTCCGCAATCTCCTTAGCCACCGAAATACGCGTGGCCTCATCGGTACCCTCCAGAATAAGTGCGTGAGATAATCTGGACATTTTCAAGGCTGAGATTATTGAATTTTTAAAGGATTCGGTTACCGATAAATTTTCAAACACTGCTTTCACCTGCTAATCATAATCCATAGTATTATACATTAAAAAAATTTTTTTTACAATACAATCAGGTTACTTTTATCAATAAAATAATTATTATGCCCTTTTAGCAGTAAAAAATATATAAAAAAAACGAAAAAATTTCTTAAATACTATTGATATTTTAATTTTATGTGTTAGAATAGAGTTACAAAATCAAAGGGAGGTAAGAAAAATGGCATACGTTATCACAGATGAATGCATTGCTTGCGGCTCATGTGCAGGTGACTGCCCCGTAGAAGCTATCTCTGAAGGCGACGGCAAGTTCGTTATCGATGCTGATACTTGTATCGAATGCGGCGCTTGTGCCGGTGGTTGCCCCGTAGAGGCTATTGTTGAAGGCTAATTGTCTTATAAAAAATCAGAGGCTGAAGGAACGCCGACGCCAGATAAGGAAGTATTTCTTTAAAAAGTGAAATAACTTCACAATAATGCGTTAAAAATCACCGATATGCG
>JAFSDF010000093.1 GCA_017436375.1 Clostridia bacterium
AAATATATCCTTGACCTTAGCTTTGATTTCCTGTCCTGCTTTAACGGCATCCTCACAGGAGTTCACACTTTCATAAGGCTCAGCCTTGAATTTATTATAAAGACCTTTTATGAATTCATCAGGTGAATAAATGTTGTTTTTCATTTTTATCCTCACATTCAAAAGGTTACTTTTCCTGTAGAGATTACATTTCTGCTGTCAGTTCCCACATAAACAGTGTAGCTTTCATCAAGTATCCATTCTCCCCTGTCGGGACAATAGAATTTAATATCGTCAATATCAACCGTAACCGTAACTTCAACGCCTTCGCCTTTTTTAACACTTATACGCTTAAAGCCTTTGAGAAGCTTTACAGGTCTGTCAATTTCCTTATTATTACTGCCGACATAAATCTGAATTACCTCGTCGCCGTCAAACTCACCCTTGTTTGTCACCTTAACGGTCACCTTGATTTTATCCTCTGATTTTTCGCAGGATATACAGGTAAGCTCAAAAGCAGTGTAGGAAAGACCGAAGCCGAAGGGAAAATGGGGCTCGATACCCTTTTTATCAAAGAGCGTATAGCCGTGATAGTAGCCATATTCTATATTTTTATCCTTTGTGCCGAGATGAAGGAAGGCAGGATAATCCTCTGCCCTCTCAGCCACAGTAAAGGGAAGCTTGCCCGCAGGATTTATATCTCCGCTGATAATATCCGCAAGAGCATTGCCGCCCTCAAGACCGCTGTAGAAGGACATAATTACACTGTCGGCACAGTCTATCCAGTCTTTGATTATATAGGCACTGCCGCCCATAATGTTTACTATAAGCTTTTTGCCCAGATAAGAAAGCCCCTTTATCAGCTTCACATCCTCCACGGGGATGTGAAGATCTGCTCTGTCACCGCCTGAGCCCTTGGGCTTTTTCTTCACGTTACCGAGATTGACAAGAAATTCGCCCTCCTGAAGCCAGTCGCTGCCTACACATACCACAATATACTCGCAGTCTGCAGAAGCCTTCATAGCTTCAGTAACTCTGCATCCGTTGTAAAGCGAAATGTTCTCTCTGCCGAAACGATTACACAGACCTTCATAGGGGGTGACCGCATAGGGACTGAAAACATTACTGCTTCCGTGATCGCCTATATTTCTTTTATTGGCATATCTGCCTACAACGGCAATCTTTTTGCCCTCGGCAATAGGAAGAGCATTATTTTCATTTTTAAGAAGCACTATGCCCTTTGTTGCCGTTTCTCTTGCCAGGTCTGTGTGCTCTTTCGAAAGAATAACCGACTTATCCTGTTTTTTGTATTTAGGCAGAGTAGAAATAAGAGCTCTGAGAATTCTTACAGCGGATTTATTTATATCCTCCTCGGTTATCTCTCCCTTTTTAAGGAGATAAGAAAGAGCTGCATAACGGAAAAGATAAGGCATTTCCATATCCATACCTGCCTTAAGGCTTCTCTTTGTATCATAAATACCGTAAAAGAAATCGGAGAGCGAGAAGCCGTCAAAGCCCCATTTATCGTGAAGAATATCTGTAAGAAGCTCTTTATTCTCACAGGCATAGGTGCCGTTGACCTTATTGTATGCACCCATAATAGACATCGCTCCTGCATCGATGCACTTTCTGAAATGCGGCAGATATACCTCATGAAGTGTTCTTTCGTCAGCGATCGCATTAGCTGAAAAACGAAGGTCTTCGATGCTGTTAAGGGCATAATGCTTCGGGCAGGCTATAATGCCGTTATCCTGCATTGCCTTTGTAAGAGCGACACCCATTCTGCCTAAAAGATAAGGGTCTTCGCCATAGGTTTCCTGAGCTCTGCCCCACATGGGATTACGAAGAAGATTGATGCACACACCTGCAAAAAGGTTAGCATCAAGAGCTGATGCTTCTTTGGCAAATACCTCACCGATCCGGTATTCCAATTCATCATCAAAGGTGGCTCCTCTGAGCATTGAAACGGGAAAGCAGGTACATTTTTTCATGACAATACCGCGAGGACCGTCCGTGAACATTACAGGAGGTATGCCGAGTCTTTTGCATCCGCCTGCGGGGTAAGCCTCACCGTTATAGAATCTGCCGTTTTTCAGAAAGTTTTTAGCTGTAACACCGAGAGCGTGTCCCTGCAGAAGACGGATCCGCTCACTGACAGTCATTTCCTTTAAAAGCAAATCTGCAGCCTCATAAAGCTTTTCTTTTGTGGGCTCGTTTTTATAGAGCTCTATTGCTTTTTCAAAAGTAAACATATCTTTCACCTCAGTAGCCTTTCAATTTTTCGACATCCTTATAAAAAGCTTTTTCACTGTTACCCGAAACAAACTCAACCATAATGATACCGTCGAATTTCTTTTCTCTGAATTTTTTCAAAAGGGTATCAAGATAGTTTTTATCCTTTTTTCTGAAAAGCTGTTCTCTTTTTAAATCCCGATAGGATATATGAACATTTTCAGTACAATCAAAGGTTCTGTCTATTCTGTCAAGGTCATATTTCATACGAAAATATCTTGACTGAAAATAGGTTCTGAAATTTTTCCTCCGCAGCTCATTTTTAAACCGAAGAAAAGCATCAGTGTTGTTATTTAAGGTGTTGCCGTGACATTCGGGACAAACGAGTAAGCCGTATCTGTCTGCAATATCGCACATCCTTCCCGTGTTTTCAAGCAGCACCTTATATTCGCTTTCGCTTGTCTTTTCGCTGTCTTTTTTGCCGAGCCATACTCTTACGGAAGATGCGCCCATTTCTTTTGCGATTTTGCAGGTATTAATCCACTTCTCTTCATCATAAGCGGCACAGTTCACATAGCTTCCGTAGGAGCTGATGCTTATTTTCACTGTGTCGCAGAGTGCCTTTACCCTAAGAGCATCTTCAATACTTTTTACATGCACATCTGAGCCCCATTCGATATAGTCTATCCCTGCTTTTTCTGCAATTCGGACGACTTCCTCTGCACTCTTTTTTCTGAAGGTCACACTACAAAGACCAAGCTTAAAATAATTCATTTTACACCTCTTCTGCAGTGGCAAGCTCAGCCTCCATAGCCTGCTCCTTTTGCTTTCTGTATTCAACGAGCTTTGCCTCAACAGCATTTTCGTCGAATTTAAAGAAAAACATAGGTATAGCCTGGGCAATGAGTGCAATCGCACCTAAGGCTGTGAGCATAAAGAAAATACCGTTGAGAAGACCTGTATAGTTTACGCCGTCGATAACATTTGCCTCTAAGGTTGACGAGATAAGAGGAATTCTTGCACCTTCGGTGAGAGCCTCCATCTTTTCTGCATTGTAGCCGAGCTTATCGATAATCTGAAGTACAACAACATTGAATACGGCTGCTGAAATTTTATAAAGCAGACCCTTGAAGGAATAAACGGTGGCCTCTATTCTTTCGCCTGACTCCATTTCGATGCTGTCAGTTACATCGGCGATAATCGAGGTAAGAAGAACAACGCTCATACCGACTGGGAAGTTTGTGAAAAAGCGAAGAACTGCATAAAGAATAAAGCCGGGAATTGTGTTGTAGGGGACAAGGTAGATACCTATCACATAAACGATGATGTTTGCCGCCGCACCCACAAGTGACATAGCAATCCATAGGGTTTTCTTTGTCATTTTCTTGAGAAGGGGAGGAACAAGAAGCATTGAAAGCATATAAGAAATACCGCTTGAAACTGAAAGAAGAGTGGGAAGAATTGCTACTGCATCAATGTTGGGGTTTTTACCTACGATACTCTCGATAAAGCTGTTAATCTGATCCATGGGAAGAATACCGATGCAGTTCCAGCGTGCGAAATATGAAAGAAACATAGCACCGAGATTGATGATACCGCTGAAGAATGATGCAACTAAAAGAGCAAGGACTCTTTTGTCCTTTATCATTCTCTTAAGGTTGGCTGATGACTTGGCTTTTTTCGGCGGGATGTAAACCTTTTCCTTTATACCGAGGAAGGAGCCCATCATAATAGCGGCACCCATTAATGCAAAAATAGCGGCAGACCAGAAGTAGCCCATATCGGTCATATCCTTTTTACCGTTACCTAAAAGTCCTGCCATAGTCCAGATAAGAACGGAAGGAAGAATGGTACCGAGAGAGCCAACTGTGTTTGAAATGGAAACGGCTTTAACTCTTAAGTCCTTCTGAGGAAATACAAGAGGGGTGAGGCTGTTTCGGGGAATTTCCATAGCGGTGTATGTGGTAATATAAACCATATACATAACGAGCATATAGATAAAGTTACCTGCATTACCGAGGTTTGTGCCGTCTGCGGTGATGATGTTCCAGCTTTCGGGGAATTTAACAGGCAGGAAAAGAAGTGCAGTTGTAATCGCAAAGGGAATGGATACCCAAAGAAGATAAGGTCTGCATTTGCCCCACTTTGTTCTTGTACGCTCAACAATCTGACCCATAATGGGGTCGTTTATTGCGTCCCATACCTTTGTGCCTAAAAGAACAATGGATACGAGCCCCATACTCAGCTTAAGAACATCGGTCATATAAAAGTTGATTACCGTGTAAACTGTGCAGTCAATAAAGAAAAATCCGAGAGGTAAAAGCGAAAAGGCTAAAATTTCTTTATTGGTTGCATTTTTGATGTCTATTCTTCTGTTTCCTGTCATATTTCTTCTCCTTATGTATCATTTTCGCTGATTTTGCTAAGGTAATGCTCAAAGGGCTTTTGTCCGTAGGGCACGGAAGAAACCTTTATAAATTCCGTCTCACTGTTTTTTGTGACGGTAAGATAGTCTCTGTAACGGGTATTTTCAACTATGGTTTTACCGTTCTTTATGAAAACTGCCCCGCCGCGGCTGCCTGTTTCGGGAAGCTCTGAAACGATAGCTTCGAGGAGAGCCTTCATACTCAGAAGCATATCCCTGTCGCGGTAGTATTCCAAAAGGCTTCTGTGCTCGTCAGGGTAGGAGGCGAGAGCCTCACTAACCTCCTTTAAAAGTGAAAGACAGCTCTCATAATCTCTTTTAAATGCTGCGGACTGACTCATTTTCTTTTTGAAATGCGAGTAGTCAACATCACTGTTGACCGTGAAGGTCTTCTGTTTGATTTCAAATGCCGACAGCTTGTTTTCATCAATAGGCTCCACAGCCTTTGCTTTTATGTGCTTTGCGGCTATAAGTCCGCCAACCTGAGTATCATTAAGAGCAGAACCACCTGGTCGGGAGAGTCCGAAGGTGCCTGCCGCTTCACCGATAACATACAGTCCTTTGATATCTGTTTCAAAGTTAATATCCGTATAAATACCGCCGTTATTATGCTGTGCACAGACGGCAATACGAAGCGCCTCGGTTTCAAGGTTAATACCCCGCCGAAGATAAACATCAATAGCCTTGCTGTTAAGCTTCTTGAGTCTTTCAAAAGGCGTATCAGCCGTACACTCTGTCCGATTTATGTACTGCCTGGCTTCGTTGCATAGCTTTTCAAAGCTGAAATCGGCAGGATTCTTTCTGTAGTCAAGATAAACCTTTCTGCCTTTACTCATTTCAGAATGTACTGCAAGGTCAACCCTTGAGCTTTCCTCTGCCCTGTTAAAAGAAAACGGCCATTGATAACCCTTTAAAAAAACAAAATTGTAAGCCTCATTTATGTCAGAAAAGTAATCTTTCAGAAATTCTGTTTCTTTTCCTTCTTTATCTATGCTGACGAAACGCGGAATAACCTGCATAAAGCTGCCTGATACATTCCAGCGGAAATCTACACTCGCCATACCGTACTGCCATTGAGTGAAGTTACACATTCTGACGCCTGCTTCGACAAGCACACCCGTCATACCGTGCTGAGATTCAGGGTAAACACTGTCCTCATAAATACATGCAGGAGCGCCCGTGGCACAGATTACATTTTCTGTATATAAATTTTCTTCCTTTTCGGTTTTTAGGTCAAGCACCCGTACACCGTAGGCTTTGCCGTTAAGGGTGAGTATTTTTATTACAAGCTTATTGTCAAAAATAGGCGTTTTGTTTTCCTCAAGAACAACCCTTTCGAGCTTTTCCGTCATCCTTTTTGAGGTAAGAGGACCAACAGAAGTGGCTCTTACTGTATCATCGTGGTCGGTTTTGTAGCCGGGGTAGCCGCCGAATTTATCCGTAGGAAAGTTAACTCCGTATTCACAGAGACGAAGAAAGCATTTCTGGCTGTTTACTGCTTCAAGGTACATCTTTTCTCCGTCACAGGAGCCGCCGGAGAACATATCCGATGCCATTTTGTAGGGACTGTCGGGAGTAAAGCCGTCCATCGAAATTTTATAATAGGTCTGCTTATCGCTTCCCGTATTCCTTGATGTACCCGAAAGCTTGCCCTCCGTCACTATGGCAATATCCTTTATGCCCTCTCTGTAAAGCCAGTCTGCACAGCTGTAAGCCGCCGCACCGCTACCTATTATCAGAGACTTATAAATCTTTCTCATAAGCGCCTCACATTAAATCCGCCGTCACAGTCTATTACCGTGCCTGTGCAGAAATCAAAATTACCCTCTGCCACAGAAATTACGCATTTTGCAACATCCTCGGGTCTGCCCATTCTGTTTATGGGGGTAATACCCTCGGCTATAAGCTTCTCATATTTTTCCTTGACCTTTGAGGTCATATCAGTTTCTATAATGCCCGGCCTTATTTCAATTACACTTACACCGTACTCTGCAAGTCTTGCGGCAAAAAGCTTGGTGATCATTCCGATGCCTGCCTTTGAAATACAGTATTCGCCCCGGTTCACCGATGCGGTATAAGCAGACATAGAGGATATGTTTACAATCCTTGATTTTTCATTTTTTATAAGCAGAGGTGCAAGTACCTGGGTAACAAAGAAGGTACCCTTTAAATTTATATCCGTAAGATAATCAAAATCCTCAGAAGTGATTTCGAGTATATCCTTTCTTTCTCTCGGTGCCACACCTGCATTGTTTACGAGAAGGTCAAGCCTGCCGAAGCTTTCTTTCACGAAGGCGGCAAGCTTTTCACGGTCATCCTCCTTTGAAATATCGCAGGATACAAAAAGCACTTTTTCTTTATACACCTTTTCAAGTTCTTCAATTTCAGTGCCTCTGTTTCTTGCGGTAACGATAACAGTGAAGCCTTTTTCGAGCAGTGCTTCGGCGACGGCCTTACCTATCCCTCTGCTTCCTCCTGTTACAACTGCAACCATAATTTTCACCTTATTTCTTCATTACATATTTCTGATAGTAGGGCATATAACATTCGGTGTCTCTGATTACACAGCCCGAAACAGTGCCTGCTCTCATAAGCTCCGAGCATTTACTGCATTTGATACATACCTTGTTTTTATCGAGAGTGCCGTTTTTGAGATAATCCTTATAGAATGTGGGATAAGCGAATGTCATTCTGCCGAAGCCTGCGAAATCTCCTACACCCTCATTGAGAAGCTTTTCAGCATACTTTACAGCATTTTCGCCTTCATAAGTGAGAGCCGAAACCACAAACTTCATATCAGGGAATGAGTTTGTAATTTCTTTTGTCACATCATAAACACGCTTCATTCCGATTCTGCCGTCCTCAGGAGATTTTGCGGCATACGGGCGGTTGGTGTGAGGAATAAGATAGGGATTGCCTATCGTAAGATTAACAAGCTCTATTCCTTTTTCTTTAAGCTTTTTAATAATGGCTTTGGTTCCTGCGAGGTCTGTTTCACCGTTTTCGTTTACACCGAAGCCATAACCGTACGGAAAGCAGTCACAGGAATTAAGTCTCGTAGTAACAAAAGCCTTATCTCCGACGGACTCTTTTACAGCATCGATACAGTCAAAATATAGTCTTGTTCTGTTTTCGAGGGAACCTCCGTATCTGCCCTCCCTGTTGTAAGCACTTAAAAGCTCGTTGAAAAGATATCCGTGACAGCATTTTACATCCATACCGTCAAAGCCTGCTTCAAGAGCCAGCTCAGCAGCTTTTTTATACATAGCAGGGATAGTGTCAAAATATTCATCAGTAGCCACCTTGAAGGACTGTGCTTCTTTCCCTTTTTCCCAAAGCTCATTTCTGTAAGCGACGATCGGCTCAGGTGTACCGTCAGGCTTGCTGTATCGACCGCTGTGGGTAAGCTGGACTATGATAATCGGCTCAAAACCGTGAAGAATAGTTGATTTAGTTTTTATTTCACTTATTAAAGCTTTAAAGCTGCCCACCGTTTTTTCGTTGATGTAAAGCTGACGCGGATTAGCTCTGCCCTCATTACAAACGGCAGTGGCTTCAAACCATATTATACCTGGAGCACCCTCGGCAAAGCGGAGGTATCTGCGTCTGGTAAGCTCATCGACAGCTCCGTCAGCTGTGCCGTCGCAGCCCTCCATTGGCTGAAAAAGCACTCGGTTATGAGCTTCTTTGCCATAGATGCTGATTTTATCTGAAAGAGAAATTTGCATAATATCATTCCTTTTCGTTGTTTATCCTAAATATTTTAACATTTTAATGAAAAAAATA
>JAFSDF010000094.1 GCA_017436375.1 Clostridia bacterium
TCTCTTCTACATATTCATCCCAGACAGAAAGAATTATCTCTGTGCCCTTATCAAACTCAAGGCCTGCCACAAGATCAGTCATTTCAACTATACCCTCAGTGTGCGTGCCGTCATTTTCAAGCAATACCTTCTTAACCTTAAAGCCTTTTTCCTTAAGCTCGGACTCTGCATCTGAGAACTGAAGACCGATTACCTCGGGAAGCTCTATCTTTTCAGCACCCCGGCTGATAACAAGCTTTACCGTAGTGCCTGCGAGCACACTTTCACCCTTGACGAGATCCTGGCTTATAACGGCATTTTTGGCTACCTTATCGTTATATTCAAAGCTGAACTCAAGCTTGAAATTCTGACTGAAGGTGGTGTTTGCAGTAATACTGTCATAGGTATGTGCGGTGAAATCAGGAACGGTGATATAACGGTTCTGCGGCTGCACAGACTGAGTTGCATCGGTATTCTGTGTAACATCGTAATTATCATCAACCTGATTCATAGGAAGAAAATCGAAAGATGCAAAAACATCATTAAGCACGGGCACATCATAGTTTCTGTAAAGAACAGTAGTGTAAAGAACGCAGAAAATGAGCATACAAATGACCACAACTGCCGTAAAAGTGCCTATAGCAAGAACAGCAAGAGATGAGTCTTTGCTGTTTTTCTTCTTTGCAGAGGAAGCTTGTGCTTTTTTATCTGCAGACTTTTTCTGAACACTCTGCTTTTTTTCTGCGTCTGCAGTCGTTACATTTGTCCGTGTCTGAGCCGTCTGGGCAGAAGGATAAATCAGTGAACTGAGCTCAGCAACCGATCTGACTCGGTTTTCGCACCTTACGGCTAAGCCCCTGATAAAGGCACTTACCGCCTTTTTGGGAAGAGAACCGGCTACCGATGACGGAATAACCATTTCATCCTTTATATCTCTGTCCGTTGCTTTCGGCGGCACAATACCCGTGACACAGTAATAAATAAGTGCCATAAGCGAATATACATCACCGGCTGTCTCACACACCCTCTCTTCGCCGTAAAGCTCAAGAGCAGAAAAGCCGTTTATAGGAGCAGCGGCAAGATACTCATTATTTGAGCGACACTCGGGAATAGTAAAGGAGGTAAGATGCAGCTTACCGTCAGAGCCGACATGTACACTTGAGGGAGAAATGCTGCCGTGAATGACACCGACACCGTGAAGCTTATCAAGTGCGGAAAAAATGCTCTTAAATGCTGACTGGGCCTTCTGCCAGGGTAAGGGCTTTCCGGTCTCCTCAAAATAGGATTTGAGAGTTATGCTGTCAGAGTATTTGCATACAGCATATACAGTGCCGTTATAATCGAGAATATTGCGAACTGTAGGAAGAGAAATTTCCCCCTTTACAGAACCTATAGCCTTCCACATAGATATAAAACTCTGCACGCATGAGCCGAAAATATCTTCATAACCAAGCTTTACACTTACAGAGCATCCGTCATCTGCTCTGCCCGATATTTTAGCAGGGAAAAACTCGTGAACGGAAACGATCTCCTCTGTCTGCTTGTCAAGACCGATATAAGTAATAGAATCATTGGCCATAGAAATAGCTCTGCCTGTAAGATAACGCTCGGCAATAAGTGAGCCTTTAGCAAGACAGGGATAGTGCTGAACGGAATCTTCGTTATAATAACAATGAGGGCAGACAGAAACATCAAGGTCGATTTCCTGCATACAGCCCATACAATATTTTTTGTTATCAGTCATTGGATTTTCCTCCTGACTCTTTTTTTACGATTAATTATTTTACAGTATTTTTGCGGAAAAGTCAAGGAATCGGGAAGATTACAGCAGCATTTCAGTTCTATGCACTTGCGTTTTTCTCCCGGTACAGTATAGAGTTCAATCTCTTTAAATGAAGTACGCTTATCAGCTGTAATGATATCAGCGTCAGAAGTGTCGCTGAATGGAGCTATGTCCTGCAGACATAAAAGAAAATTCCAAGTCTCTCGACTTGGAATTTTGGTGCGGGTAACAGGGGTCGAACCTGCACGTCTTGCGACACAAGAACCTAA
>JAFSDF010000095.1 GCA_017436375.1 Clostridia bacterium
ATGGAAATATGTGTCTGATTATGTATAATCCGCTCTGTCAGATGCGGCGGGAGGTGCGACTGCTTGTCTCACAGGCTCTCATTTGACAGAGAGATCGACATTGTCATCATCCGGACCGCTGTTATAAAGCAGAGGCTCCACAAATTCGGACAGGGTATATCCGCTGAGAAATTTTTTCGCATCGATATGCAGTACGGACAGAAGCCTTTCGATTTTTCTGATACAGCCCATCATTATTTTATATTCTGCAGTATCGGGTGAATAGGGAGCGTTTCCGCGGTAAAGATTAGCCACCAGCTCGAGAAGAAGCGTTACGAGCTTTCTGTCCTTGACTCCTTCGTAGTCGCTTTCTTTAAGGTCGTGATATTTTTTTGAAAATTTCGCCGCTTTGCCGTAGGTCAGTCCGTTAAGCTTTCTGCCCAGATACATTACGGTGCGGGGATGTGAGAGAATAAGCTCCTTGGGCAGAGATATACCGCCCTCTGTATTTGCGAAGGCCTCTACATCGTGTTCCATATTGTAAGGGATGCTTTCTATTATGCCGAGGAAGCCTTTTCTGGCATATTCCGTGAAGGTCATACCAAGGTCGGGCAGCTCCATATCGATGGTGCGGATGCTGACTGTGCCTTTGTCGGTGTCAAGAGTGATTTTTCTCATTTTCGGAGGGAAGCCCGAAAGTGAGGAGGTCTGCACACTGTAGAGCTTATTTCCCTTTTCGCTCACGATTTCCTTCATACACTGAATATGTGTATGACCGCTGAAAAAGAGTCTGACGCCCATATTCGCCAGCTCCTTGGCTCTCCTTTCTCCCTCTGCGAAGGTGTTGCCCTTGCCTATAACATCGTAGGCAGGAGATGGTGCGACGATGGGCCAGTGAGTACCGCATATAACCGTGGCACCCTTTTCCTTGGCTCTTTCGGTATGGCTCTTTACCCATTCCATCAGCTCGTCAGAAAAAGCAGGGGAGTGCAGTCTGTCCTCCGAGGTGAATTCATAGCCCAGAGCGATGTAATAAAGGCCGGGCAAAATTTCTGCTATGTAGGTCGTGCCGTCGTCAAAGGTGTCAAAGGCCTTATCCCTGCCGAAGGGATAGTACATAGGTATTACCTCCTCTTTCGGCAGATGCTCTGCAGGTATTTTTTCACCCTTTTCATCTATGCTGTAAATGTCGAAATGAGGATAGTCGTGAGTATCGGTGAAAACATAGGGGTTTCCGCCTTTTTCGGTAAATTCACGCAGCAGTGCCTGCATTTCCGTATGGCTGTATTCTTCACCGTGGTTTGTAAGGTCGCCCGTAATGATTACAGTGTCTGTTTCATCATCATTTTCGATTATTTCGAGCGCTTTTTTAAAGGTCTCCTCGCTTTTAAGAATGCATATCTGTGTGCTGGGCTGGGGGAAGGTGCGCCAGTCACAGGCGAAGTTTTTCTTGCTGAAATAGTGTACATCGGTTATGTGATAGAAACTGTAAATCATATATTTTCTCCTTTTTTGTAAGCGTTGACTGTTATCAATATAACACAGGAACGCACAAACTTCAATATTTGCACGAAAAAACAATATTCTTGAAAAATATTATCCTGTATGTTATAATGTGTGTGGTTATTAAAAACTGTAATACATAAGATTGACAGAAGGGGAATTATGATGAAAACCAAAACGGAAAAAACAGCTTCGGGGCTTACCCTGAAGCATAAAATCGGCTACGGCCTCGGCGATGCGGGTGGCTGTATGACCTTCGCGATTATGGGAAGCACCTTTGCTATGTACTGTACCGATGCACTAAAGGTGGATACGGATTTACTTGCTGTTCTTCTCGTAATATGGAATGTATGGGATTTCATTAACGATCCGCTTATGGGTGCTTTTATGGACAGGGCCTTCGCTAAAAAGCATAACCCTAAAGGTAAATTCCGTCCCTGGCTTCTCAGAAGCGCACCGCTCGTCTGTGTCAGCTTTATCGCACTCTGGTCTGTGCCTTCTCTTTTCGAGGGACTCTCTCTCGTCTGTGTTCTCTTCGGACTGAAGATACTTTATGAGGGTGCCTATACTATGTTTAATATTCCTATGGGCTCTCTGCTGTCGGCTATGGCTGACAACGATAAGGACAGAGCAATGCTTTCCTCTGCCCGAGGCTTCGGTTCTGCTGTGGGTAATGCTGTTCCGGTTATGCTTATGCCTATGCTCATCAAAAAGTTCGGTCAGACCAATGCGGCGGGTTATGCAGTGGGTGCGGCTGTCTGTGCCGTTATAGGCTTTGCTATGTGTCTCGGTCACTATGCCATGACTGAGGAAAGAACTGCCCCCGTAAACGAAAATCAGGAGCCTCAGAACATAAAGGTTACGGATATTCTTAATGTTTTCCGTGTGAACAGACCTTTCCTTGCTCTGTGTATTCACGGCCTTTGTATCTGTACTATGCAGTATGTTAGCAGTACGCTTACCAACTATATGTTTTCGGTGGTATATGATGATCTTGCTCTCGTTACCTACGGCTCGATTATTTCTGCTCCCTTTATGATGATAACACTTTTAGGCGGCCCCTATCTTGCTAAAAAGTACGGTCTGGAAAAGTTTATCCGCTTCGGGCTTCTCATCGGCTCGGTTATGTATATCGGTCTTTTCGGGCTTCATATGATTATGAATGTCAATCCCTACGTTCATATTATTATCAGTAACTGTGCTATGGGACTTGCCAGTATGTCCATTTATATGCAGTGGGGACTTGTCAGTGAGGCTATTGACTATAACGAAATGATCACGGGTAAAAGAACGGAGGGATCCATCTACGGTACCTTTAATCTTTCCCGCCGCGTAGGTCAGACCATCGGTAACTCCTCGGCAGTGCTTATGCTCGGTTGGATAGGCTATAATGCTGACTTTACTGTACAGTCAGCCGCTACCGTTTCGGGTATAAAGATTATAGCAGTGCTTCTGCCGGGTATTTTCGTTCTCGGCTCATGGGCAGCATTTAAGTTCCTGTGGAATATGGATGCCGAAACACGAAAGAAAATCGATGATTTCAAAAAAGCACAGAAGGAACAGTGATTATGGAAAAAACTATATCCACTCCCTGCGGTAAAATAAAAGGCACTGCCTCTGATGGGATAATCGACTTTAAAGGCATCCGTTATGCCACAAGTAAAAGATGGACTTATCCCGAAATAGTCACAGAGTGGGAGGGTGTCTATGATGCCACAGCCTACGGTAATTGCTCTTATCAGCCCAGAGCCTTTTATAATGAGGAAGAAAACCCGGGCAAGGTCTTTTACTATAACGAATTTCGTAAGGGTGAAACCTACACTTATGATGAGGACTGTCTTTTTCTGAATATCCGTACTCCCGAGGATGCCGCTCCCGACAGTAAGCTTCCTGTTTTAGTGTACATTCACGGCGGAGGCTTTACGGGCGGATGCGGTCACGAAAAGCACTTCGACGGCCCTGTATGGGCGAAAAAGGGTGTTATCTCCGTAACGGTTAATTACCGCCTCGGACCTATGGGCTTTCTCTGTCTTCCCGAACTGAAAAAAGAGGCAGGACACACGGGAAACTACGGACTTTATGACCAGATTGCCGCCATTAAATGGGTTAAGGCTAACATCTCTGCCTTCGGCGGTGACGGCGACAGGATAACAATTATGGGACAGAGTGCAGGTGCTATGAGTGTTCAGCATCTCTATCAGAGTGATTATACTGACGGGCTTTTCCGTTCTGCCGTTATGTCCAGCGGTGTGGGTATGGGCTCTTTTATGACGGCTACACCCGAAAAGAAATATGACTTCTGGAAAGAGGTTATGAAAAACACGGGTGCGAAAACCTTGGAAGAATTCAGAAATGTTTCTCCCGAAGTTCTTTTCCGTGAATGGAAAAAGGCAAAAGGCTCAGCTATGTCTGCCGTTCCCGTGAAAGACGGAATACTCATTAAAGACAAACCGAAGGTAAAGAATATTCCCTATATGGTCGGCTCCACCAGTCACGATATGGCTCCTGCCGTTCTTTACTCGATGACAAAGAGCTGGGCTAAGAAAAACGGCGCCTATATGTGGCTTTTTGAAAGAATGCTTCCCGGTGACGACAAGGGTGCCTGGCACAGCAGTGACCTGTGGTATTGGTTCGGCACGCTGAAAAACTGCTGGAGACCGATGGATAAAACAGATTATCTCATAAGTGATGATATGACATCCTATCTCTGCAACTTCGTGAAAACCGGGAATCCGAACGATGGAGATGAAATGCTTCTTACTTGGGATAAATGCAAAGGCGGTAAGGATGTTATGTGCTTCGGTGACAGTGTTTCATCGAAGGGCAGAATGAAAATGCTTATATATAACACTCTTACAAATAAGCCTGTAGGTGAATAAGATAAATGCTCACATCATTTTGTGAGCATTTTATATATCCCCGCATATAATGATTCGGGGGTGATATTATGCCTGTAATTCCTTATGACCGTCAGGCGGCAATCAATTATGCGAGAGAGTGGGCATTCGAGCGAAATCCGAGGTTTTACGATTTCAGCGATATTGGCGGTGACTGTACTAACTTTGTTTCCCAATGCCTTTACGCAGGGAGCGGGGTGATGAATTTTACTCCCGTTTACGGCTGGTACTATCTTTCTTCCTCAAACCGCACTGCCTCATGGACAGGGGTAGAGTATCTTTATAATTTCCTTGTGAGTAATGAGGGCGTCGGTCCCTTCGGCAGGGAGATAGGGGAGAGAGAAGCCGAAATCGGTGATGTGGTCCAGCTGGGTAAATACGACGGAGATTTTTATCACACGATAATAATTACAGCTCTCTATCCCGAAATTCTCGTAGCTTCCCACTCAAACGATGCCTTCGGTCGGCCTCTTTCATCCTATGAATATGATGTAGCCCGTTTCATACACATCGACGGGGTGAGAGCAGAGGAATAAATAAAACCTCTCCGAACGGAGAGGCGGCATGCTATGCGTGACGGAGAGGCTGTCAGTCGCCTCTGACTATTCTGTAGGTCTGGCGGAAATCCTCCTTGCCCCAGCCTCTTTCCATAGCCTTGTCTATGGCGGCCTTGGCGGCTCTCATACCGGGCATATCGAAGTCCATTTCCTCACTTATGCGGGAGCAGATAGTGATATCCTTGCACATATTTTCCAGGGAAAAGGCTGTGGTCCAGTCCTCGTTTTTCAGCTTTTCTCTCTGTGCATTCATATAAAAGTTCTGCGCACCGCCTGCGGCTACGGCATCAGCGAAATTATCGATGGAAATACCGAGCTTCCGTGCGAGGTTAAGTGTTTCGTTTACACCGTTCTGTATCTGTGCTACGAGAGTATTGTGACATATCTTTGCGGCAAGCCCCATACCGTTTTCTCCCATATAAATTACCTTGCTTCCCATATAGGAGAGTACAGGCTCGATAATTTCAAATACTTCTCTTTCACAGCCTGCGAGCACTCCGAGAGTGCCTGCGATGGCATCGGCCTTTGAGCGTACTACAGGGCAGTCGGCAAACTGTGCGCCCTTCTCTTTTACCATATTCGCTACCTCCACGGAAGCAGACGGCTCGATGGTGCTCATATCGATGCAGATCTTTCCCTCGCTGAGATAGGGGAGCATTTCAGTATAAGCTTCTTTAACATGCTTTGAGGTGGGTATCATCGTAATGATGATATCCGCCTTTTCCGCTACCTCGGTATTTGTGGCACAGCCTATGGCACCGAGGGAAGCGAGCTTGTCAATCTGACTTTGCTTGTGATCATTACAGTAAACGGTGTCACTGTGCTTTTTAACAATATTTCCGCACATTGATTCACCCATAATTCCTAAACCGATAAAACCTATTTTCATTTCAGTTACCTCCTGAGCATTATGAAATAATTATAGTTTTCTCTTTAAAATATGTCAAGAAAAAACTTTACATAATGCTTTAATAGTGCTAAAATACTATTTCGAAAGAAGGTAATAAAATGGGAAAAACCTTACAGGGAAAATACTCTATGGATATGTGCACCGGCTCCATATTCAAGAAAATGCTCAGATTTGCACTGCCGCTGATGCTTTCAGGCATTTTACAGCTTCTGTTCAATGCGGCTGATATAATCGTGGTGGGTAATTTTGCCGGTGACGAATCTCTCGCTGCCGTAGGTGCCACCACCACGCTCATAAACCTTATGACAAATCTTTTTATCGGTCTTTCAGTCGGTGTAAATGTTCTTACTGCAAATTACTTTGGTGCGGGTAAGGCTGACGAGGTAAAGGATACGGTACATACAGCTATGGCGCTGAGTGTTGTCAGCGGAATTTTTCTTACGGTCTTCGGAATTATTTTTGCTCCGCAGATACTCAGGCTGATGAAGGTTCCCGATGATGTAATCGACCTTTCAATTATTTATCTGCGTACCTATTTTTCAGGTATGATAGCGGTTATGGTCTATAACTTCGGCAGTGCCGTTCTTCGTGCTGTGGGTGATACCCGTCGCTCCCTCTATTTTCTTACAGCCTCAGGCGTGGTAAATGTGGGGCTTAATCTGATTTTTGTCATTGTTTTCCATTGGGGTGTTTTCGGCGTAGGTCTTGCCACGGTTATTTCACAGGTGGTTTCTGCGGTACTTGTTGTAATAACTCTGATGAGAGAAAAAAGCGCCATCAGGCTTTCTCTTAAGGCTTTAAGGATAGACAGACATAAGCTTATAAGAATAGTGCAGATAGGTCTCCCGGCAGGAGTTCAGGGTATGCTGTTCTCCATTTCCAATCTGCTTATTCAGTCCTCGGTAAATTCCTTCGGTAAAATAATAATTGCCGGAAATTCTGCATCGGCCAATGTGGAAGGCTTTGCCTTCACGGCTATGAATGCTTTCCATCAGGCGGCAGTAGCCTTCACGAGTCAGAATAAGGGCGCGGGCAGATATGATCGCATAGGAAAAATTCTTTCGACCTCTTTAATCTATGTTTTTGTAACAGGATTACTTTTTGCTGTTGTCTATAATGTGTTCTCCTATGAGCTTATCGATCTTTATACCACCAGTGCCGATGTTGTTGCCGCAGGTGTTACGAGACTTACTATTATTGCCACAGCATATTTTCTGGCAGGTATGATGGATGTGGTGGTCGGTGCCATCAGAGGTCTGGGCTATTCGGTGGTGCCGATGATAGTTTCGGTTTTCGGTATCTGCGTTTTCCGCGTGTTCTGGATTTTCTGCATTTTTTCGCAGGAGGCATATCACACCATCAACTCAATTTACTATTCCTATCCCATCAGCTGGATACTCACTCTGTCCGTTCAGCTTCTGTGCTATATGGTGATAAAAGTAAAGGTAATTGACAAAAAGCGGAATAAGAGCCTTTAATTTACACTTGCAATCTTTCACAAAGTATGCTATAATCACTATGTTCATAAACAGAAAATACTCTAATTAATTTTAGAGTATTTTTTATAATTTATAACTTTAATGAGTTAAATTAATAAAAGATTAATAGGGAGAGACAGCTTACAATGATTGATAAAAACATTGACACTTTGTTTACAAAGTGGCTCGAGAAGAATAAAGAGGATTTGATCGGAAAGTGGATTGAGCTTGCGAAAATTCCGTCTGTTACATCAGAGAAAAAGGAGAAGGCTCCCTTTGGTACAGAATGTGCAAGGGCACTTAATTATGCCGCATGCCTTTTTGCTTCGGAGGGTATTGAAAGTAAGGTTTATGATGAGGGAGGCTATGCTCTGGCTCACTTAGGCGACGGAGAAAAGACCATCGGTCTTTTCAGCCACAGCGATGTGGTGCCTGTAGGTGACGGCTGGCTTTATACGGAGCCATTTAATCCTGTAATAAAGGACGGCAGTCTTATAGGCAGGGGAGTAGAGGATAACAAATCCGGCATTATTGCATCTCTTTGCCTTATGAAATTCCTGAAGGACAACGGTATTAAGCTCAGAAACAGACTCGAAGCTTTTATCGGCTCAGATGAGGAATGCGGAATGAAGGATATGCTCGCTTATCTCAGTGAAAATGAAATTCCTGACATTTCTTTTGTGCCCGATGCGGACTTCCCCTGCAGTACAGGTGAAAAGGGTATCTGCCATTTGTGGGCAAAGAGTACAAATACCCTTAAGCAGATAAAGAGCATCAGAGCAGGTGAGGCCTTCAATATAGTTCTTGATAAAATTGAGGCTGAAATTGAATACGGTGAAGCTCTTTATAATGAAATCGCTGAAAAGCTTGACGGTAACGAAAAAATCACACTTTCTGACGCAGACGGAGTAATAAAGCTTCTCGCCAAGGGTATATCAAAGCACGCAAGTATACCGGAAGGCTCAGAAAATGCCGCACTCACCTTGTTTATGCTTCTCAGCGAATGTGAAAATCTCTGCGAAAATGACCGCTCTGTTCTGAAAAATGCAGTGGAGGCACTTTCCTGCTATTACGGTAAAGGTCTTAACATTCTTCATGAGGATGTGAATTTCGGTAAAAATACCTGTGTAAACGGTATGGTTAAAATCGAGGACGGAAGACTTATGCTTTCCTTTGACATCCGCTACGGTGATACTATGGATGCAGACTTGCTCGAGAAAAATTCCGCTGAGGCGCTTGATAGGCTCGGCTTTGAGATAGTTTATAAGGATAACAGTCCGGGATTTTCCATAGATAAGGACAGTAAAATCCCTGAGCTTCTCGAAAGAATTTATGCTGAAATCGCTCTTGAGGATAAAAAATCTGTTCTTATGTCAGGCGGTACCTACGCACGAAAGCTTAAAAATGCCTTTTCTCTCGGCACAAGTGTGATTCTTCCCGACAGGAAAGATAAGGTGCTTCAGATGCCTGACGGTCACGGAGGTCCTCATCAGCGTGATGAAAGAATAGATATTGACGGCTTTTTCACTGCTGTAAGAATACTTATTCACTATGTAATCGAAAGCGATAAAATTATTTGAGAATAAATTTTTTAAACTGTAAATAAGTATCAATAATCAGTTCTTTTACTGAATTTTTGCTTTAACTATTGAAATTTAGTTTGTTTTATAGTACAATATAACGAATATAATCAGATGAAGAAAAGAAAATGTAATAAGAATTTTCTTTTAAAAAGCACAAATCTGGAATAAAAAATAAGGTGGGTTATTACTGTGAACACAAAAACATTGGTCTATGTTTTAAAAAGAGTGGCACTTGCAGTTCTTACAGTATGGGTTGTAATTACAGTCACTTTCTTTGTTATGAGAGCTGTTCCCGGCGGTCCCTTCGCCAGTGAAAAAGCTATCACCCCTGCCGCTCAGGCGGCACTTGAGGCTAAATACGGCCTTGACAAACCTGTAATGGAGCAATACTTCACTTATCTGAAGGATATTGTGACAAAATTTGAATTCGGCCCTTCACTTAAGCAGCGCGGTCGTAATGTTATAGACATCATTACCGACGGTATGAAAACATCCTCTAAACTGGGTGTTGCTGCCGCTTTAATAGCCTTGGTGTCAGGCATAGTTCTCGGCTCTGTAGCGGCTCTGAGAAGAAACAAGATTATCGATAAGGTCATTATGGTGGTCACTACAGCCTTTGTTTCGATGCCTTCATTTATCATAGGCTCGCTGCTGCTGATACTTTTTGCCATAACCTTCCACATTTTGCCGGCAAACGGTAATGCGGACGGCGGTATGATTTTACCCGTTGTAACTCTTTCACTTTATCCGATGGCTTATATTACCCGTCTTACCCGTTCATCCATGCTTGATGTTCTCGGTCAGGACTATATCCGTACAGCCAAGGCTAAGGGTGTATCGGGGAACAAGATTATTTTCAAGCACGCACTTAAGAACTCTCTTATTCCGGTTCTGACCTATTTCGGTCCTATGCTTGCTTATATCGTTACAGGCTCTCTAGTTGTTGAGCAGATTTTTGCTGTTCCCGGCATCGGCAGAAGCTTCGTTAACTCTATCACAAACCGTGACTATACACTGATTATGGGTACAACTATCGTTCTTGCGACTCTCATCGTTGTGATGAACCTCGTAACCGATATTCTCTATAAGGTTGTTGACCCGAGAATCAATCTTGAATAAGGAGGTAAAAGAAAAATGAATAAAAAGCCCTTAAGCCTCCATATTGATGTAGAAAAGCTCATCCCCGCCACTGAGGAAGAGAAAGAGTACATCGTTAAAATGAGACCGTCCACCACATTCTTCCGTGACGGTGCCAAAAGATTTCTTAAGAATAAAGTTGCGACTGTTTCTCTTATAGTTGTACTTTTGATTACTCTCACATCTATTTTCCTTCCGATGTTTTGGCCGTATTCTTATGAACAGCAGTTAGGTATTGAGCCCGGTAAAGCAGTTGACTCTACCTATAATAACCTCGCTCCCTTTGAGTACGGTGCTACCGAGCAGGCTAAAATCGATGCGGGAGAGAAGGTATTCCCTCATGTTTTCGGCACTGACTCCCAGGGCAGAGACTATTTCATCCGTGTCGTTTACGGTACGAGAATTTCTCTTGCTGTCGGCTTTTTTGCCAGCCTCATCGTTCTGGTTATCGGTCTGACTATCGGCTCTGTGGCCGGTTATTTCGGCGGTAAGATTGACCTTATTATAATGAGAATTATCGATATTATCTATTCTCTTCCCGATACACTTATGGTTATCCTTCTTTCATCAGTTCTCGGACCTGTCCTTGAAGGTGTAATCACGGGTACAGTCTTTGCTAAGCTCGGCGCTAATATGATAAGTCTTTTCATTGTTTTCGCCGTTCTTTACTGGGTATCTATGGCCAGACTTATCAGAGGTCAGATTCTTTCACTGCGAGAGCAGGAGTATGTTTTAGCCTCGCAGGCCACCGGTGCTAAGGGAAGATGGATTATCAGAAAGCACCTTATCCCGAACTGCATCAGTGTTATCATTATTTCTACTGCACTGCAGATTCCTAACGCTATTTTTACGGAAAGCTATCTTTCCTTCCTCGGTCTGGGTGTTAATGCTCCTATGCCCTCTCTCGGCTCACTTGCCGCAGAGGCACTTAACGGCATTAATTCTTATCCCTTCCGTCTCGTATTCCCCGCTATCGTTATTTCGCTGGTAGTTCTGTCGCTTAATCTTTTCGGTGACGGTCTGCGTGATGCTTTTGACCCCAAGCTTAACAGTTAAGAAAGGAGATTTATAATGGCTTTATTAGAAGTAAAAGATTTACAGACCTCCTTTTTTACAGATGCAGGTGAAGTCAAGGCAGTTAACGGCGTGAGCTTCAATCTGGAAAGAGGCAAGGTTTTAGGTATAGTAGGTGAATCCGGTTCAGGTAAGTCGGTTACAGCCTACTCGATTATGCAGATTCTGGCAGGTACAGGTAAGATTGTCGGCGGCTCTATAAAGCTCGACGGACAGGAGCTTGTAAATGCCGGAGAAAAAGTAATGAAGGATGTCAGAGGTAACAAGGTTTCCATCATCTTCCAGGATCCTATGACCTCTCTTAATCCCACATACACCATCGGCTCACAGCTCAAGGAGGCTATTCTCCTTCATACAGACAGAGATAAAAAGCAGGCCTATGACCGTGCTGTGGAAATGCTCCGTCTCGTTAATGTTAATGAGCCGGAAAAGAGAATGAAGCAATATCCTCATGAGCTTTCGGGCGGTATGAGACAAAGAGTTATGATTGCCATGGCTCTTGCCTGTGAACCCGATATTCTTATCGCTGACGAGCCCACCACAGCTCTCGACGTTACCATTCAGGCACAGATATTGGAGCTTATGAAGGATTTACAGGAAGAATTGGGAATGGCTATCATTATGATTACCCATGACCTTGGCGTAGTGGCACAAATGTGCGATGAGGTTGTCGTTATGTACGCCGGCTCCATTTGTGAACAGGGCACAGCCGATGAAATTTTCTATAATCCTCAGCACGAATATACGAAAGGTCTTATACGCTCTCTGCCCTCTGTTAATACGGCGGGTCAGAAGCTCAAACCTATCACGGGTACACCGATCGACCTTCTCAATATGCCCAAAGGCTGTGCATTTGCTCCCAGATGCGATGCTGCGATGAAAATATGCATCGACACAAAGCCCGAAAGAATACTCGTTAATGAGGACCATGCGGCAACATGTTGGATGTGTATAAAAAAGGCTATTGACAACGGAAGCAGAATTGTGGATAATAATAGTAAAGGCGGTGACGCCCAATGAGTGAAAACAATAATCAGAATCTTTTAGAGGTTAACGGTCTTAAAAAATATTTCAACATCAATGTCGGGATGTTTAAATCGAAGCCTCTCAAAGCTGTTGACGATGTTTCTTTTTCGATTAAAAAGGGTGAGACTCTCGGTCTTGTAGGTGAGTCAGGCTGCGGTAAAACCACCGTCGGCAGAACTATCCTTAATCTTTATAAGCCCACAGCCGGTGAAATCAAATTTAACGGTAAGGTTATAAAAACCAAAGCCGATCTCAATGAGTTCAGAAAAAAGGCGACAATGGTTTTCCAGGATCCTTATTCTTCTCTAAATCCACGTATGACTGTTTCCGATATTATCGGTGAGCCTTTGGATGTTCATAAGCTTTGCAGTGACAAAAAGGAACGTGAGGAAAGAATTTTGGAGCTTATGGGTCATGTTGGTTTAAACAGCGAACACGCTTCGAGATATGCTCACGAATTTTCAGGCGGTCAGAGACAAAGAATCGGTATTGCCCGTGCTCTTGCCGTTAACCCTGAATTCATCGTATGCGACGAGCCTGTTTCTGCCTTGGATGTTTCAATTCAGGCACAGGTTATCAATATGTTCGGTGAGCTTCAGCAGCAGCTCGGTCTTACCTATCTTTTCATCGCTCACGACCTTTTGGTTGTACGTCACATCAGTGACAGAATCGCAGTAATGTACCTCGGCAGAATGGTCGAGCTTGCAGATGCGGGTGAAATTTATGATCATCCTCTTCATCCTTATTCGAAATCTTTGCTTTCCGCTGTTCCGGTTCCTGACCCGAAAATTGCCAGAGCAAACAAAAGAATCGTTTTAAGCGGTGATATTCCCAGCCCTCTCAATGCTCCCTCAGGCTGTCCCTTCAGAACACGCTGTCAGTATGCTACTGAAAAATGTGCTCTTTCGATGCCTGAATTCAAAGAGGTTTCATCGGGTCATTTCGTTGCCTGTCACAGAGTGGACGAAATCGGCTGATATATTACGGTTGCATTTTATCTGCAACCGCTACATAGGTTTTAAATGCAGGAGAAGCATTTGAAATAAAAAATATTTTTTCAGAAAGGAAAGAAAACAAATGAAAAAAATTCTCGCTTTACTCATGGCTGTTGTAATGTTATTTACATTGGCCGCATGTGGTGGTAACAACGATGAAACAAAGACTCAGTCACTTGCTGTTTGTCTCGCTTCTGAGCCCGACACAATCGACCCCGCTCTTAATTCATCCGTTGACGGTGCTACACTCGTTGCTCACCTTTTCTCAGGTCTTGCAAAGTGGGCTCAGGACGATGCAGGTAAGCTTGTTATCGTGGCTGACGCTGCTGAAGAGCTCGTTGAAGGTGTTGAAAACGAAGACGGTACTGTTACCTACACATACACACTTAAAGAAGGTCTCACATGGTCCGACGGTCAGCCTCTCAAGGCTTCCGATTTCGTGTTCGCATGGAACCGTGCAGCATCTCCCGCTCTCGCTGCTGACTATAACTATATGTTAGACGTAGTTAAGGGTTATGCTGAAATGTGGGAAACAAAGGAAACAGGCGAAGTTGACGAAGAAGGCAACCCTGTTGAAGAATTTGTTAACCCCGATGCAAAGCTTGCTGTAGAAGCAACAGACGACAGAACTCTCGTTGTTACTATCAACAATGCAGTTGCATACTGGAATGAGCTTCTTGCATTCCCCACTTACTATCCCGTACGTGAAGACGTAGTTGCTTCCGAAAATTGGGCAACTGATCCCGCTACATATGTATGTAACGGTCCTTACACAATGACAGGCTGGGAGCACAACAGTGTTATCACTCTCGCAAAGAACGATAAGTACTTCGATGCTGAAAAGGTTACAATGCCTGAAATCAAGTTCTATCTTTCAGATGATGCTAACAACATGCTCACCAACTATAAGAACGGCGACTGGCTTCTTATCGACGACGTTCCCACAAACGACATCGCTACTCTCAAGACAGAATATCCTGAAGAGTTCGTTGTTGCAGGTCAGATCGGTACATACTATGTATCCTGGAACATCAATGAAGACATCCTTCCCGCTTCTTCTACTCTTACAGGTGTAGAGGCTGAAGCTGCAGAAGCAGAAATCAGAAATGCACTTGCTCTTGTTCTCGACCGTAACTACATCGTTAACAACATTTCTCAGGCCGGTGAAGTTCCCGCTTCTTCCTTCGTTGCTATGGGTATGACTGATGCTGACGGTTCTGAATTCTATAAGAATGCAGGCTCAAGCGAAGAATATGACGGTTACTTCAATGCATCTGCTGATGCTTTCGAAGATAACTTCAAAGCTGCTGTAGAGGTTCTTAAGAAGTATTACACCTATGACGAAGCTTCCGCTAAGTTCACAGATGTACCTGCTCTTACTTACATTTACAACACAAACGACGGTCATCAGGCTATCGGTGAATACATCCAGGGTGCTTTCGCTGCTGTAGGTATCACAGTTAACCTCGAAAACCAGGAATGGAACACATTCCTTAACACCCGTAAGAACGGCGAATACACCGTTGCTCGTAACGGTTGGCTTGCTGACTACAATGATCCCATCTCCTTCCTTGATATGTGGACCACTGTTTCCGGTAACAACGACGTTCAGTTCGGTAAGGGTGAGCACAAAGATCTCGCTATGTACAGTGTTGACGTAACAGATCTCGGTGTTGACCTTAAGGTTGAAAACGGCACATGGGCAGAAACCTATGACGCTCTTATCACTGAAATCAAGGCATGCACAGACCTTGAGAAGCGTTACGGCCTTATGCACGCA
>JAFSDF010000096.1 GCA_017436375.1 Clostridia bacterium
AGACCGCCGATACCTGCGATGAGGATAACGGAAACAACGAAAAGATTTCTGTTTTCTTCGAGGTCAACATCCTTAATCATCTTAAGACCTGAAACTGCGATGAAGCCGTAAAGAGCCATACAAACACCGCCCATTACGCAGGAGGGAATGGAGTCAACAAAGGCAACAAAGGGCTCAAGGAAGGAAATAAGTATCGCACCGATTGCGGCGGTGATAATCGTATAAACGGAAGCGTTTCTGGTGATAGCCACACAGGCTACGGATTCACCGTAGGTGGTATTGGGACATCCGCCGAAAAATGCACCTGCCATAGAGCCTACACCGTCACCGAGGAGTGTTCTGTGGAGACCGGGCTCTTTGAGAAGATCTTTTTCTATAATAGAGGAAATGTTTTTATGGTCGGCGATATGCTCAGCAAAAACAACAAATGCCACGGGAAGATATGCGGCGGCAAGAGTACCGATATATGCACCGTCGATTTCCTTTATTCCCTTCATAGCCGTAAGGAAGGTGAACTCGGGAACGGTGAAAAGGCTGATACCGGAGAATACGCTGAAATCGATAAGCTTGATAGCGTCATTACCTGTCTTGATGCCGATTAAGGTCAGCACAGCGGCCACGGCATAACCGGAAAGAATACCGATAATAAAGGGAATGAGCTTAAGTGATTTTTTACCGTAGGTGGAGCAGAGCATCGTCACCACAAGAGTAACCAGACCGCAGGCAACAGCTACCAGAGGACTCGCAGAGGAAACCTTATTTGTAACCTCAACAATTTGTCCGTCCTGAATCACCTGTGAAACAGCATCTATCATAAATTTACCCTTCTGAAGGTCACCGACAGCATTACCTGCCAGAGAAAGACCGATAATGGCAACTGTGGGGCCTATTACCTGCTTTGGCATAAGTCTGTCTATCCAGTTTACACCTGCCAGCTTAACAATAAGAGCAAGTAAAACATAAACAAGACCGGCAAAAACCGCACCGATAATGATACCTGCATAGCCTGCCTGTGCGGAAACAGCACCTGCAAATGCAGCAGACATAGAGCCGAGGAAAGCAAAGGATGAGCCAAGGAAAACAGGAGAGGATGCCTTAGTGAAAAGAACATAAACTAATGTGCCCACACCTGCACCGAAAAGAGCCGCCGAGGGCTGCATTCCGTTACCGATAATGATAGGTACCACGAGGGTAGCTGCCATAATCGCCAGAAGCTGCTGAATGGCATAAACTATCAGATTCGGAATTTTTGGTTTGTCTTTGATGTCATAATAAAGTTTCATTGGAATTCCTCCTTTTTTTATTACACTTATAGTATCATTTTGTCGAAATTTTGTAAATGGTAAAGGTGCATAAAATAGGCAGAAAAAAACTTACCCTTTGACCAAAATTCAAGGTCAAAGGGTATCGGAACAAATTAGTCGATGTACAGATCTCTTATTCCCTCCAGCGCTCTGATAGCTGAGACGGTCATATTCAGTCCTTCCTCATCCTTCGGGAAAATAACAGCCTTCATAACTATGGAGTCACTCTTTCTTTTAGTAGACACACTGTCGGCATAAAGCACCTCGAGAGTATGGAGTGAGCCTCCGTAGCGCTTGATTATTTCACCGATGTCCGAGGCCTGCCTTGAGAGATTTTCCGCCTCGATGTAAAGATTCTTTGAGGGATTTCCCTTGGCAATAAATCTCTTAAGGGTATTAAGAGTGATGTAAATAAACAGCGTAGTTATAAAAGCACCAAGGTAATATCCCGCACCTACGGCGAGACCGATGCAGGAAACTGCCCAGAGAGATGCGGCGGTGGTAAGTCCCTTTACGCTGAAGCCCTCACGCAGAATGGTGCCTGCACCCAGAAAGCCGATGCCGCTGATTACCTGTGCGCCGAGTCTGGTCGGGTCGAAATTTGTCAGACCCTCGTATTCCTGAAAAACAAAGCCGGAGGTCATCATAACCAGCGTGGAGCCTACCGCTACGAGTATGTGAGTTCGGAAGCCTGCAGGACGGTGGGAGTGCTCTCTTTCAAAGCCGATGAGACCGCTAAAAAACACTGTAAGAGTTAATTTGATTACGGCATCGAGAGCGTACCGGACACTCGGATTTGCACATAAATCTGTCAGAAAGGCTTTTACGGCGTCCATATCCTTCTCCTCCTTTAAAAATCAAAAAATGAGAGAGTTTAATCTCTCCCCTACTCTGATATATTATTATACCACCTAATGCACAAAAAAGCAAATATTTTTTAGAATAATTTAGCCTTGATTATCTTGCCTGTTTTATGTATAATAATAAGGAATGAACACTTTTCTCAAAAGAAAGGATGAATGATATGGCAGTAAATAAAGTAAAGCTTAGCATCGGCGGTACGGAATATTCCATTTTAGCCGAGGACGATGTAAAGTATGTACAGGAGCTGGGCAAAGAGCTTGACCGGGCTTTCACGAAAATTATGAAGGCCAACACCAGCATTTCCACCACTCAGGCGGCTGTTCTTCTGGCACTGGACTATGCCGACGAAAGCAAAAAGGCGATCGCCACTGCCGACAGACTCCGTGAGCAGATAAAGGATTATCTTGACGATGCCTCCGACGCTAAAAGCAAGGCAGACTGGGCCAGACACGAAGCCGAGGCTCTCAAAAAAGAGACAGATAAGCTCCGTATGGAAAACAGCAGACTGAAAGCAGAGCTTAAGGCAGTCCTTGACTCTGCAGGTAAATAATAAATGAAAAAACCTGAAATTCTCGCTCCCGTCGGCTCACCCGACTCCCTTTACGCCGCCGTACGCACAGGAGCCGATGCAGTTTATATGGGCTGTAAAAGCTTCAATGCCAGAATCAAAGCCGATAATTTCGGTGACGATGAAATAAAAAATGCCGTCGCCTACTGTCACAGCCGCGGCGTTAAGGTACATATTACTATGAACACCCTCATCTCCGACGAGGAAATGCCCGAGGCACTGGAAACGGTGAAGCGCATCTGTGCCTGGGGTGCCGATGCGGTCATAGTGCAGGACTTAGGTCTCGCCTCTCTGATAAGCAGAGCGGCTCCTTCTCTCGAAAGGCACGCATCCACCCAGATGTCCGTACAGACACGGGCAGGTGTCAGCCTCCTGAAGGATATGGGCTTTTCCCGCGCCGTTCTTCCCCGTGAGCTTACAAAGGAAGAAATAAAAAGCATTAAAAACAGCACCGACATTGAAATAGAAATTTTCATCCACGGTGCTTTATGTATGTCTATTTCGGGACAGTGCTATATGAGCAGTATGTTCGGCGGAAGAAGCGGCAACAGAGGCCTGTGTGCTCAGCCCTGCCGTCTCCCCTTCTGTACGGAAAACGGAACAGGCAACGATCTGAGTCTCAAGGATTTATCGCTCATCGATAGAGCTCAGGAGCTGACGGAAATCGGTGTTGACTCCTTTAAAATCGAGGGCAGAATGAAGCGCCCCGAATATGTGGCGGCAGCTGTCACGGCAGTCAGAAGTACTCTTGACGGAAATGCGGACAAGGAAAGTCTTTCAAATCTCCGCGCAGTTTTCTCCCGTTCAGGCTTTACCGACGGATATTTCGCAGATAAAAAAGGTCGTGATATGTTCGGCATAAGGCAAAAGGAGGATGTCACCGCCACAACCAATCAGGTCCTCAAGGATCTGTCAAAACTTTACGAAAAAGAAAAGGGTACTATACCCGTAAGCTTTCTGCTGACTGTCGTCGAGGGCGAAAGGATTTCTCTTTCAGCCTCTGCGATGGGTAAGACCGTTTTCGTTGAAGATAACTGCATACCGGAAAAGGCACTCAACAAGCCTCTTACCAAAGAAAGCCTTGCCGAAAGAATTTCCAAATGCGGCGGTACACAGTTTTATGCTGAAAAAACGGAAATCGATCTGGATGAAGGACTTATCGTTCCTGCCAGCGCCATAAACAATCTGCGCAGGACCGCCCTTTCCGAGCTCGAAAAAGCTGTTTCATCTGTAAAGGGTTGTAACTTTACAGATATAGACTTTAAGCCTGTACCCTACAGAGCACAGGAAAAACTGAAATACAACATAAGAATAGCCCGTGCGAGTCAGCTCCCCGACAACCTCGACAATGTGGAAAACTTATATATACCGCTGAATTCTGAGGAAAACTTCGTGGAAAACGTAAAAAAACTGCCCGTAAATGTGGGAATCGAGGTGCCGAGAGGCATTTTCGGTAACGAAACACTTGTGGAAAAGTATCTCGTCAGAGCTAAGGAATACGGAATAAGCATCGCCTACTGCTCCACTTTAGATGCCCTTTCTCTGGCTAAAAAGCACGGCTTTACCGTTCATACAGGCTTTTCGATGAATGTTTTCAACAGTCAGTCAGTTAGCTTTTTAGAGGCTTCGGGTGTAAAGGAAATTACCTTGTCGCCCGAACTGACACTGAAAAAGCTTTCTGCCATCGGCGGAAAAGCAAAGAGAGGCATAATCGGCTACGGCAGACTGCCTCTTATGCTCACCAGAAACTGTCCCGTAAAAAACGGAACCGACTGTACTGAATGTAAAAGCAACAAATATCTTACTGACAGAAAGAATCTGAAGTTCCCCGTTGTCTGCCACTTCGGCACCAGTGAAATTTTAAATTCACAGCCCATTTATTTAGGTGACAGACTCGGCGAAATCGAAAATCTTGACTTTATAACCTTCTACTTCACGAAAGAAAAAAAGGAAGTCTGTGAGGCTATAATGGATGCCTACCGAAAAGGCAAAACTGTCAGGGGTGAATATACCCGCGGTCTTTATTACCGCGGACTCGAAGGATAAAAAATATGAAGAAAAACAGAAAGGGTTTTAATTATGCCGAAAAGAACTGATTACTTATCCTGGGACGAATACTTTATGGGAATCGCTATGCTCTCCTCCTACAGAAGTAAGGACCCTAACACACAGGTCGGTGCCTGTATCGTAAATGAGAAAAACCGTATTATGTCCGTCGGTTATAACGGCTTCCCCACAGGCTGCAGTGACGACTGCTTCCCATGGGAGAGAACAGGCGATGCCTATGACACCAAATATCCTTATGTTTGTCACGCAGAGCTGAATGCCATTTTAAACTGCCGCGGCATCAATCTGGAGGGATGTCGAATTTATGTGGCACTTTTTCCCTGTAACGAGTGCGCCAAGGCAATCATTCAGAGCGGTATAAAAGAAGTCGTTTATCTTTCTGATAAATACGCCGAGACTATGGCTACGAGAGCCTCTAAAAGAATGTTTGAGGCGGCAGGAGTAAAGCTTACAAAGCTCACTCCGACTAAAGAAAACATCATCATTGATTTCGATGAGAATAAGGTGTAATAAAGTATAAAGGCACTATTGACTTTTCGTCAACAGTGCCGTATTTTTATTTCTTTTCCGCCGTTCCGAACTCTTTTCTTCCCTCGACCGTATCTCTGTAATACTGCGTCTTATGGTTGGGATGCTTGGTGCTGTTCCAGAGCTCTTCTGCTCTCGGCGCCCATTCTTCGGCAAATTTGTCACATTTACTGCAGAGCATTTCTGCCGTCTCCTCACCGAGGAAGTTGGTTGACTTTGCACCCGTTCTTTTCACGATATCACGCAGACACTGGGGATTTTCCAGCATAGGACAGGGACGAAGGTGATTATCATTGAAGGGCTGATCGTGTCTGAAGGCCATAAAGAGAGGATTCTTAAGTCCCTCCAGCAGAGTGTGAGTTCTGATGTTTGAATCGGAGAAGTGAATGAAAACGCAGGGCTCCATATCACCTGCAGAGTTGATGTGGAAATAGTTTCTACCTCCGGCGATGCAGCCGCCTACATACTCACCGTCACTCTGGAAGTCCATAAAGAACATCGGCTTACCTGTCTTTGAGTTTCTCACTCTGCGAAGCCACTTATACATATATTCCCTCTGGTCGGGAGTGGGAATAAGATCAGGAGATGCACCGTGACCTACGGGCATAAAATTGAAATAAAGACCGTACTTTACACCCAGGTCAACCATTTTATCGAGGAATTCGTCACTTGTAACCTGGTCAATATTGTTTCTGGTGTAGCAAACGCTCATACCGAAAAGACAGCCCTTGCTTTTAAGAAGCTTCATAGCAGAGATAACCTTCTGATAGTTACCCTCACCGCGACGGGCATCGGTGGTTTCTTCCGTACCCTCGATGGAAAGTGCAAGAGCAAAGTTACCCACCCGCTTCATTTCATCGCAAAGCTTTTCGTCAACAAGGTGACCGTTTGTATAGGCAAGAAAGCCGCAGTCCGGATATTCGGCACAGAGCTTTATAATATCGTCCTTTCTGATAAGAGGCTCACCGCCGGTGAACATATAAAAGTGAGTTCCCAGCTCTCTGCCCTGACTTACAATGGAGGACATTTCCTCATAGGTAAGGTTATGCTTATGTCCGTATTCTGCCGCCCAACAGCCGTCACATTTACAGTTGCAGGCACTGGTAGGGTCGAGGAGAATCTGGAAAGGAATGTTACATTTATACTTTTCACGGTTTTCTCTTACTGCCTTGGTACCCTTGACACCTGCACCGAGGCCCATGGCAAGGAGCATCTTTTTGATAACATCTCTGTCCACATCACGGAGAATGTTCATCGCCATTTCATAGTAAACATTATCACCGTCGGTTATACCCTTACGGAAAGCGTCGATGTAATGCTGAGGGAAGGTACCGCCTAAAAGCTTCTCACCGAGATTAACGAGCTTTAAAAGATTACCCTGGGGATCCTTGTCAACATACTTCAGAAGTCGGTCAAGGACAGCTCCCGCGGCGGCTCTTTCTATTTTATCTGCCATATTCATATAGTATACCTCGCAAAATATTCCTCTGTTAAAAACATATCCTTAAAATTATAGCACAAGGAAAAATAAAAGTCCATAGTAAATTTAATAATAATTAATTATAGGGGTAAACCTTCTCTCATATTCATACATAAAAGACAAAAGATAAAAGAAAGAATTTATTTGAAAAACACTTGATTTTCCTATCACTTTATATTATAATATTAAGGCTAATCAAACACAGGGGTATTCCCCCGAATAGAACAAAGATACTTTATTTTGGTCATGCAGCAGTGGGTTCTGTGCGACAGTACACTGTGAACCATGTCAGGCGGGGAACCGAGCAGCATTAAGCAATTCGTCTGTGCGACACAGGTCAGCCTGCTGCTGTATGACCAAGGGAAAGTATCTTTTATTTTAAAGGAGGCGAAAGAATGTATCAGGTATTATACAGAAAATACAGACCTAAAGTTTTTTCCGATGTAGTGGGACAGGAGCATATCACCACCACCCTCGCAAAGGAAATCGAAACAGGTAAGCTTTCTCACGCCTATCTTTTCACAGGCTCCCGAGGCACGGGTAAAACCACCTGCGCAAAGATTCTGTCCAAGGCTGTCAACTGTCTTCATCCCGTAGACGGAAATCCCTGTAACGAATGTGAGGTATGTCAGGGTATTGAATCAGGGGCAATTCTTGATATTGCCGAAATCGACGCCGCTAGCAACAACGGTGTAGATAATATCCGTGACATCCGTGAGGAAATTAACTTCACCCCCGCCTCCTGTAAGTACCGTGTATACATCATCGACGAGGTTCACATGCTCTCCATCGGTGCCTTCAATGCACTTCTTAAAACTCTCGAGGAGCCTCCCGCACACGTAAAATTCATTCTTGCCACTACTGAGGTGCATAAGCTTCCCGTAACCATTCTTTCCCGCTGTCAGAGATTTGACTTCCGCCGTGTTACTCCCGAGGCTATGGCTGAAAGAATGAACTACATCGCCTCACAGGAGGGCTTCACCGTAACGGAGGAAGCACTCTCCCTTATAGCAAGAATAGCCGACGGCGGTATGCGTGATGCACTCTCTCTTTTAGACCAGTGTACAGGTCACGGTGACACCATTGATGCTGACCTTGTCTGCTCTGTGGCAGGTATGACAGGCAAAGACCATCTTTTCTCATTAGCCTCAGCTGTCAATGGAAAGGACTCCGCAAAGGCTCTCGAGCTTATCAGCGACCTTCACGGCAAAAGCTGTGATATGGAGAGACTTTGCTCGGATATGATAAATCACTTCCGAAACCTTATGATAGTAAAAACAGTCAGAAGCGCTGAAAGCCTTCTGGTATGCACTGCCGACGAATTACAGCAGTATAAGGATCAAAGCGGAAAATTTACTCTCGAAAACATCCTCTACTGCATTTCGCTTCTGCAGGAAGCTATGGCAAACATAAAAAAAGGCGTGAACAGAAGAACGGAAATGGAAATGACCTTCATTAAGCTTTCCACTCCCTCTCTCACAGCCGACAGCGAAAACCTTCTGAGAAGAATCGCAGAGCTGGAAAACAAAATGCGCGGCGGAACCTTCGTTTCTTCCGCTGCTGACTTAGCTCCACAGGCGGAAGCCAAAGCAGAGCCGAAGCAGGAAGCTGCTGAAGCACCGACTGCTTCCGTA
This sequence comes from Clostridia bacterium, assembly GCA_017436375.1. Lineage (GTDB taxonomy): Bacteria > Bacillota > Clostridia > Oscillospirales > Acutalibacteraceae > UBA6857. Next base: position 8,446 of record JAFSDF010000096.1, read on the forward strand.
CAGCTTTCCTCTCCCCCGCAGGAGACACCAGATGTTTCTGATGAGCCTGAGCACTCCGCAGAGGAGGAGCTTCCCTGGGCAGAGGTTATGCAGGAGCTTACGAAGCTTAATATGCCCTTGTGGGGTGTGCTTAACGGCTCCTCGGCAGTTATTCAGGGTGATTTCGTTCTCATCAAAAGCGACAATCCTACCTTAAGTGCCTTCATCAAAACAGGCACAAACGCAAGAGATGTAAAAGCCGCAATCAAAAATATAACAGGCAGAGCCTACCGTCTCGGTCTGTATAATGCTTCGGCACAGCAAAGCAGTGCCCCCGCACAGCCGAAAAAGGACTCCCTCGAAAATCTTATCGGCAAAGCGAGAGATATGGGCATAAATGTTGATGTAAAATAATTGATTATTATATAATCAAAAAGATAAAACTTAACTAAAGGAGACTGAAAAAATGAAAGCAAGAATTCCCGGCGGCATGGGTGGCGGCCAGATGAATATGATGAAAAAAATCCAGGAAATGCAGGCTCAGCTCGAGCAGAAGCAGGCAGAAATCGAAGCAAGTGAGTTTACCGCTTCCGCTGGTGGCGGAGCAGTAGAGGTTACCGTTTCAGGCGCTCATGAGGTAAAGGACATCAAGCTTCAGCCCGATGTAGTGGATCCCGAGGATATCGAAATGCTCTCCGACCTTATTATTGCCGCTACCAATGAGGCAATGAGAAAGGCTGACGATGCTATGGAGCAGGCTATGAATGCCGCTAAGGGCGGTCTCAACCTCCCCTTCTGATGGCAGGCTATAATGTAGCCTCTCTTTCGAGGCTTATCGAACAGTTCGAGCGTATGCCCGGCATAGGACACAAGACAGCCCAGAGAATGGCTTTCTATGTTCTCGGTCTGAAAAAAGAGGAGGCACAGGCTTTTTCCGATGCTATCCTTAACGCTCACGAAAGAATCAAAAAGTGCTCACGGTGCTGTAATCTTGCCGAAGAGGAGCTCTGCCCCATCTGTAAAAGCACAGGCAGAGATGAAAGCCTCGTCTGCGTGGTAGAGGATCCGAGAGATGTTATGGCTTTCGAGCGCACTCACGAATATGAGGGTACATACCATGTTCTTCACGGAGTTATCTCCCCTATGAACGGCATCGGGCCCGAGGATATTACCGTCAAGGAGCTTATTGCGAGGTTTTCCGACGGCAAAATCAAGGAAGTCATTATGGCGACCAACCCCACCGTTGAAGGCGAAGCGACTGCGATGTACATTTCCCGTCTTCTGAAGCCTCTCGGTGTTACTGTGTCAAGACTCGCTTACGGTGTCCCCGTAGGTGCAGACCTTGAGTATGCTGACGAGGTTACGCTGACGAGAGCACTCGAAGGCAGGAGAAGCTTATAAATAAAGAAAGGTGGTGCCTTGTATGGCAGTATCACAGCCTGATGAAAGACAGATAGTGGCCCAGAATAAAAAAGCAAGGCACGACTATTTCGTTCTCGAAACCTATGAGGCAGGTATCGAGCTTTTCGGCACAGAAGTAAAATCTATCCGTAAAGGCAAAATAAATCTCAAGGACTCCTGGTGCAGTATCGACGCAGGTGAAATCTTTGTAAACGGTATGCACATCAGTCACTATGAGCAGGGTAATATCTTTAACCGTGATCCTATGCGTGTGAAGCGTCTTCTGATGCACAAAAAGGAAATAAACCGCCTTTTAGGTGTCACGAAACAGCAGGGACTTACCCTTATCCCTCTTTCCGTATATTTTCTTAAGGGCAGAGCAAAGCTGGAAGTCGGCCTGTGCAAGGGCAAAAAGAACTACGATAAAAGAGAAAGTTTAGCCAAACGGGACGCTCAGCGAGATATGGAAAGAGCCGCCAAAAGCAGGTAAAAATTACATTTGATTTCACAGAATCACTGTGTTATAATAACAAAGCATTAAGCTTTAAAATCCATACGGGGATGAAAGGATTTCGACGGGGGTTTTGAAGCACGATAAGCGGGTAGCGCTGTGGCAATCGCTTTAAAAGGTCACAAACTTAAAAATAACTGACAACAATACAGTTTTAAAGGCTGCGTAACGCGGCCCGTCTTG
>JAFSDF010000097.1 GCA_017436375.1 Clostridia bacterium
CAATCTCGATAAAATCGCACAGGCCGTAAAATTAGGCGTGGCTATGGCGGGCGGTACGCCCATCGTTTTCCCGGCTATTACCGTATGTGACGGTATCGCTATGGGACACAAGGGAATGAAATACTCTCTGGTAACGAGAGACCTTATCGCCGACTCTACCGAGGCTATGGTGCTCGCTCACGGCTTTGACGGTCTGGTTATGATACCTAACTGTGATAAAAATGTTCCCGGTCTTCTTATGGCTGCGGCAAGACTTAATATTCCCACTGTCTTCGTTTCCGGCGGTCCTATGCTTGCAGGCAGAATGCACGGTAAAAAGACGAGTCTTTCGAGTATGTTCGAGGCTGTCGGCGCCTACTCTGCGGGCAAAATAGACGAAAAAGAGCTCACCGAATGGGAGGAGAACACCTGTCCTACCTGCGGCTCCTGCTCAGGTATGTACACGGCTAACTCTATGAACTGCCTTACGGAGGTCCTCGGTATGGGCCTGAGAGGTAACGGTACCATTCCTGCCGTATATTCACAGAGAATTGAGCTTGCCAAGCACGCAGGTATGCAGATTATGGAGCTTGTAAGACGCGACATCAAGCCCCGTGATATTATGACACCTGCCGCTATTAAAAATGCTCTTATTGCCGATATGGCTATCGGCTGCAGTACAAACAGTATGCTCCATCTTCCCGCCATAGCAAATGAGCTGGGTATCGAATTCAATCTGGATATGGCCAACGAGGTCAGCGAAAAAACTCCAAATCTCTGCCATCTCGCTCCTGCAGGCCACACCTATATGGAGGATCTCAATGAGGCAGGCGGTGTTTATGCTGTGCTTAAGGAGCTGGAAAAGCTCGGTCTTATTGATACCTCCGTTATGACCTGTACAGGAAAAACGATGAAGGAAAATTTGGAGGGCATCGTAAACAGAGATGAAACCGTAGTCCGTACAGCGGAAACTGCCTTCTCAAAGACGGGAGGTATTGCCGTTCTCAGAGGTAATCTTGCCCCCGACGGCTGTGTGGTAAAGAGAAGTGCTGTCGCACCTGAAATGCTTGTGCATAAGGGACCTGCCAAGGTCTTTGACAGCGAAGAGGAGTGCATAGAGGCTATATATGCAGGCCAAATAGTAAGCGGTGATGTAGTGGTTATCCGCTACGAGGGTCCCGCAGGCGGTCCCGGTATGAGAGAGATGCTTTCTCCCACCTCCGCTATTGCAGGTATGGGACTCGACAAGGAAGTGGCTCTTATCACCGACGGCAGATTTTCGGGCGCTACCCGCGGTGCTTCCATCGGTCACGTTTCTCCTGAGGCTGTAAGAGGCGGACTTATCGCTTATGTTCAGGACGGAGATATTATTTCTATTAATATCCCTGAATATAAAATCGAGCTTCTTGTCTCAGACGAGGAAATCGAAAAGAGAAAAGAAACTACCGTCATTAAAGAGAAAACCGATATCAAAGGCTATCTCAGACGCTATGCCAAAATGGCTAAATCCGCCGACAAGGGCGCTATAATCAACGAATTTTAAAAGAGGGTTTATATGAAAGCTGAACTAAACTCTATTGCTTTAAAGCTATCCTCACTTTCTGTTTTCAGAAAAATACTTGACACGAGGGAAATGAAGGCTTTTCTGTCCTTCCTTTCCTGTGATGGAGATTTGAGAACTAAGCTCGGCCTTTACGGTGAGTTTGTCTATTCTCTCGCTGTACACGGAAACTCCTTTTCCGAATTTCTGAAAAAGGCTGTCTGTGAGGATGAGAATATCTATATTATTTCAAAGGCAAAGAAAAAAGACATTCCCTGTTCCGTGGAAAGCAACCTCAGTGAGGAGCTGTCACTTTTCACTCTCTTAAGTGAGCTTACTCCTGAGAAGCTTTTTGAGGGTGAGGACTATGAGGGCTATATTCCTCTTTTCGAAAATGAGAAGACGGATTTTAAGGCTCTTTATAAGGAAAGAACAGAAAAGGTGGATACTCTCGGCTACGGCATTTTCGCTTCTAAGGCTATGTTTAAGGTCGAGGACGGAGAAATCGTTCCCGTGGACTCTGCCGACGAAATCTCTCTCGACTTCTTCGTAGGCTACGAAAAGGAAAGAGAGACCGTCGAGGAAAACACCGTGGCTCTTTTAGAGGGCAGAGATGCTGTCAATGTTCTGCTCTGCGGTGATGCGGGTACAGGTAAATCCTCTACGGTAAAGGCTCTCGTAAATCACTATTTTTCCTACGGCTTAAGGCTTATTGAAATAAGAAAGGATCAGCTTTTCTCCCTGTCGCACATAATGGGAAAAATCGCTGACAACCCTCTCAAATTCATAATCTTCATCGACGACCTGTCCTTCAATAAAAATGATGACTGCTTCTCTATGCTGAAGGCGGCTCTCGAGGGCTCTGCATCGGCTAAGGCTAAAAATGCTCTCATTTATGCCACAAGCAACCGCAGGCATATCGTCAAGGAAAGCTTTGCCGACAGAGGCGGAGACGATATTCACCGTAATGATACGGTACAGGAGCTTCTTTCACTTTCTGACCGTTTCGGACTTACGGTATATTTTCAGAAGCCTAACAAGATTCTTTATCTTGATATTGTTCACGCTCTGGCACAGAGAAAGGGCATCAGAATGGATGAAAAAGAGCTTGAGGTCAAGGCTGAGGCTTTCGCATTAGCTAAAGGAAGCCGTTCACCGAGAGTGGCGGAGCAGTTTATAAAGAATTTAAGATAATTTTTACAAAGGAGATATAATTATGATTAAGAAAATTTCAACAGACAAGGCACCTGCCGCTATCGGTCCCTATTCACAGGCTATTCTCTGCGGTAATATGCTTTATACCTCAGGTCAGCTCGGTATGAATCCCGCAAACGGCGAAATCGAGGGTAAGGACATCACCGAACAGGCTGAACAGGCACTTCAGAATTTAGGCGCTATTTTAGCCGAGGCGGGCACATCCTTTGACAACATCGTAAAGACTACCTGCTTCCTTGCCGATATGGCTGATTTCGCCGCCTTTAACGCAGTTTACTCGAAGTATATCACAAACGCTCCCGCAAGAAGCTGTGTGGCTGTGAAAACACTTCCTAAGGGTGGCCTTGTTGAAGTAGAGGCTGTGGCAGTGGTTGAATAAAAATCTCTCCCGTAATGGTGAAAAAAGCAGGAGAGACTATGTAAGCTAATCGTTTAAGCGGTTGGTAAAAGATTGTGTTAGATTAATAAAACAACCGTCACTTTGCCAAGTGGCGGTTATTGTATTTCGTTTCAATTTTGACAGTGACAGTAAATAAGTAAGGTCAATAATATTTCGGATATGCTTGTTGACAAAGGAAATGTTTTTTGTTAAAATATGCCGTGTAATAAGGCATACCTTAACGGTAGGCGGTTAGCCCTCTTGATTTTTCTTGAGGGGGTGATGCTATGGAGTATTATTTTCTTATAATTTTACTTTTAATTGTGGCAACAGGCTACATACAGAGCATAAAAAATAACCGCCCTTCGTCCAAAAAGAAACGGTTATTTTTTAATTAGTATCTTGGACTAACCGTCTATACGGTCTGCCTTATTACATTTATATTATATCACAATTAATCAAAATGTCAATACATAAGTATATTATTAAGAGGCATATAAAATTAACAGAAACCACTTAAAATTCATAGCCTGTCTGTCTATGCTCATTGACCATATAGGCTATGTGCTTTTTCCCGAAGCTCAGCTTTTCCGTATTATAGGCAGAATTGCTATGCCGATTTTCGCCTTCTTTATCGGTGAGGGGTGTCTTCATACACGGGACAGAAGGAAATACTTTCTCAGGCTTTTTATCCTCGCACTTATATGTCAGGCAGTATATATCGCTGAAAGTATCATAACAGGAAGCGGTAACGGACTTTATCTGAATATCCTGTTTACCTTTTCCTGTTCGATTATTCTATGCAGTCTGTTTCTGCGTCTCAATAATGATAACTGCTTTAAAAACAGAGCTGTCTTTATTGTGGTTGTGGGTGCTTTTTGGGCTATGGATTATCTCTTCGGATATATTTCTTCCGAAACGAAGCTGAATATAAGTCTCGATTACGGCATAGAGGGGATAATTCTTCCGCTTTTCGCGGTGATGTTTGAGGATAAAAAGAAAAAACTGCTCTGCTTCACCGCAGGTCTTGCCTTTGTGGCTGTACGGCTTTACGGGCTTTTTACACCGTTTTTCTTCTTCGCTATGCTACCCGTTTTGCTTCTGTGTTTCTACAATGGGCAGGGCGGAAAAAGAAATCTGAAATACTTCTTCTATCTCTTTTATCCCCTGCATCTGGCGGTGATTTACGGCGTGAATATTCTGATGAATATATGAAAAAAGAGCAACCCCGTATGGGGTTGCTCTTAATATTTTGTGTTGTTTTATCTGTGAATTCTGATAGCCGTTACCGAGTACATAGGAGCAGTGTAGTTGAATTTATCACCGATACCTTCGAGGGTGAATTCCTCCATAATGCAGTCCTCCTCGGCACCGAGAATGTTATCGTTATCGAGGCTGTCACCTGCAACCTGGCTGACTGTTGCCTTTCCGTTTACTGCACCGAGATTTGCTATGTCAATAGCGAAGACTCTATCCTTTTCTGTGACATTGACGAGCTTGATGATGAGATCACCTGTTTCCTCGTCCTCGGAAACTACCTGATAAGCGTCAGCCTTCGTGCCGTTATCTGCGGTGTAGTCGAACTGAAGCTCACCGTCGATGTAGCCCTTTATGTTGATGCCGTTAATAACGAGCTTGATTTCGTAGGTTTTGCCTGTCTCTACGGTAAAGTCTGTAACTGTGCCGGGAATTGCATTTGTTTTGGCACCGTTTGTCATTCTCTGGAGAGCTGACTTTGTGTTTTCCCAGCCACCGATATTCCAGAAGAACATATTCTGCTCGTCCTCGATAAGGAAGGGAATGTAGAAGCCTTCTCCGCCGTCTGTCTTTGTGGCTTCAAAGGTGTAGGTGTAGTTTGACCAGTCCTCTTTACCGAAGAAGGCTGATGCACCGAGCTCATTATAAGCATGCCAGGAGTTTTCCTGCGTCAGCTTACCCTTACGGATATGCCAGTCACCGGGAGTTACCTGCTTCCAATCCCACCAGAAGTTTGTGGGAAGGGTGAAGCAGTCTGAGGCGAGGGTTCTGCCTGTTTCGGTGTCGGTTACCTTTACATTGTCAAACTCTGCCGCTGTCCACCAGGTGCCGAGACCTACCTTGCCTTTAAGGTCCTCATCTTTAATATCAGCGCCCTTAAGCTCTGAGGAAATAAGTGTATCACCTGCGTTATTGCCGAAAAGCTTCTGCACATAGTAGTTGATAGAGCCTGTGGAAAGGTGATTATTGAACCAGATAAGGTCGGGAGCCCAGTGGGTTGCCGTGAGGTTGCCGAAAAGGGGAGCATAAGCCGCCATTTCCACGATGTCACCGTTTCTTTCGAGACCTGTCATATATGCCGCTTCGGCTAAGGCAGCCTCGAGTCTGTTTGACTGGGCGGCGTATTCACCGACGAATACCTTGATAGCACCGCCGTAGTGGCTGTCGGTCATAGCCGCGATGTCTCTGGAGTAATTGTCTTTATCGTAGTGGTCTGTGTTTGAAAGGAACCAGTCGGGAGTGTTATAGTAGTGGTGGTCTGTAGCACCGGCAAAGTCCTTTATGTCTGTGATAGCATTCTCTGTCACATAATCCTTAGCGAATTCATAGGAAGCCAGATAGTTTGCACCGCTGGTGGCATCGTCCGCACCGGAGGAATAGATAAGCTCGAGGCCTTCGTAAAGTTCGGGATTTTCAGCCTTCTTTTCATTGAAGTAATCGAGGAAGGCAACATAACGGTCAAAGTAAACCTGTCCCTCCTGCTCGTTACCGATGCAGATGTATTTAAGCTCAAAGGGTTCTGCGTGACCGAGGGAGGCTCTTACCTTACCCCAGTCAGAGCTGACATCACCGCGGCAGAACTCGATAAGATCGTGCATATCGTCCAGATACTGTGCAAATTCTGCTGTGTAGGTTTTGCCGTCTGCCTCATACATTTGTACGGGGCCCTTACCTCTCATCTGACAGTAAAGACCGCAGTTGATGACGGGAACGCCGACAGCACCAAGGTCCTCGGCTAACTGGAAATATTCAAAGAAGCCGAGACCGTAGCTCATATAGCAGGGGAGAGTGTCCTCAGTAAGGCTGAGGTTTGTCCAGAGGTTTGTGCCGTAGGAACGGGCCGCTACATCACCGTATTTGCCGTTAAACTCGAGAGGAAGGTCTGTAGCCTTATCCACACCGAGGGATGCTTTCCAGTCGTACATTGATTCCTTATCCCAGCCCTCGATAACGCATCCGCCGGGGAAACGGAGGAAGGAGGGGTTAAGAGCATCCAGCTTTTCACCGAGGTCCTTTCTCATACCGTGGCCTTTATAGGTTTGGGCAGGGAAAAGAGAAATCATATCCACTTCCACAGAGCCTTCACCGATAAGCACCTGAAGGAAAACATTTTCGTGGGCAGAAAGAGAGGAGTCAAAGGATACCTCATACTTTGCCCATTCGTCTGTAAGACCTGTGATAACAGCCTCACCTGCTGTTTCGGTGCCTGCTGTGAGTCTCACGGTAATGTCAGCGTCACCTCTGGCATAAAGTGAGAGGTCATATTCTTCCTTTTCGATAGCCATACCCTCGAGGAAGCCCTTGTTGGCGATACCTGCCAAAGCCGTGCCGTCATTTTCTATAACTGCATAGTGGGGGTTGTTTTTGTTGAGGGCATTTGCGGTTTCTATGTAATATTTTACCTCGCCCACACCGCTCCAGCCGTGAAGCTCATCGTCAGCGGCTAATTCTCCGTACTCAAAGGAACGGTTAACCACCTTTTCGGCATAGAGACCGCCGTCAGCAGCGAAGTTGATGTCCTCGAAGAAGATACCGAAAAGCATATCGCTTATGTCGTGTACCTCATTTGCGGCATCAACGGATAAAGCATAGTCGCTGTATTCGAGACTGTATTCTGAAATGCTGTTTGCCTCAGGACGGTCAAAGTCCTTCTCACCGCCGTCACCGAAGGTGATGCCGAGAGAAAGAAGCACCGACATTATGAAGGCGAGTATTTTTTTGTAAAAGGCATAAAATTTCTGTGTCATATTTTTCCTCCTTCTTTTTTTAAAAAGAACAGCTTACTTTGATATATTATTAAAAAAACAGAAAAAAAGTCAATTATCTGCTTTTAATTTTCAGCTTTTTGATATGCTTTTTTCTTTCCTCGCTTACTCTGTAGCTTTCCGTAGCCTTCTGTATGGTTTTGTTATGCACCCACGGAGCGAGAATGCTTTTTTCTATGTAGGGCAATGCGCTTTCGTACTGCTTTGCCAGAGCCGTGGCGAAGTACCAGGCTATCATCATATTGACATAGTATTCGTCGCTTTTGATTTTCGAGACAAGTCTGAGTTGCCTTTCCTCGAAATTTTCGTCAAGAAAATATGAAAGGAGCAGACCTATACCGTACCTTAAGGTATAAGTGTCTTTCGATTTTAAGTATTCCGAGGCAAGAGAAAAGGTCTTTTCGGGATGCTTTTTCAGTACAGGGGGACGGGTACAGTCGTTTGTCGCCCAGTTATCCGTAAAGGGAATGAAACGGCGAAGCTCAGCAATACATTCGTCCGCATCCTTCATCTGACAGATAATGAAGCCGTGGAGATTATCTTCTTCATAGTATCTGTGGGGCAGGGCGGAAAGGAAGGCTCTGTAATCACCGCTCCTGTATATCTCTTTAGCTAAAGAGCGCAGAGCAGGTGTACGCACACCGATGAATTTTTCTCTCGGCAGAGTGGGAATAAGTCCCGAGGTGAAGTCCGCATATTTTTCGTCGCGCAGAGAAAAAAGCCGTTCTATTATTTCACTGTTCGTCATATTTCTATTACCCTGCCGACTGAAAGCTGACTGAGACGGTCACCCAGAGCTTCCTTTAGCAGTCTGTAGGCCTTGTCTCCGGTGCAGTGCCCCGTTACGATTAACTGCAGAGTGCTGCCTCCCAGCACTTCGGCCATACGGCGGATTTCCGCTTCGTCACTCCTGTAAAGGTGAAGGCCGCCGAAATAGGCATAAATATTACTTTCGGGAAAGGCTGATTTTATCTCGCAAAGAATATTCTCGGGCCCTGCATGACTGCAGCTGTTAAAGATAACGAGCCCCTTTTCTGTTTCAAAAACGAGACTCTGCTCGTGGTCAAAATCGTCGGGAATGAGTTTTCTGTTTATCTTTTTGTAAAGACCTGTCTTTTTACCGATTGCCTGCAGATTTTCGCTTGTGTGGCATATAAGATGTACTCCGTCGCAAAGCTTCATATTGCCCTTTACACGGACGATCCTGTCCCTGTATCTTTCTGTCAGTCCCTTTTTTATACCTATGTACTTTGAGAAGATAAATCTTTTGCCGTAGCAGTTATCCTCACAATTCGAGCTGATGTAAAAGGGAGCGGTTTTATTCAGGGTGAAAAATTTATCCATACCGTCAGAGTGATCGTAGTGGCTATGGGAAAGAATACCGTAGTCCACCCTCGAAAGGTCTATGCCCAGCTTTTCGGCATTTTTGGCGAAAAGTGACGAAGCGCCCGTGTCAAGAAGATAGCTTCTGCCCTCTGCTTCGATGTGAAAGGAAAGTCCCCACTCACCCTTAAGTGAGGATTTTTCAGGAGCAGAATTATCTGTCAGGACCGTTATTTTCATCGCTTTTTTCCTTTCTTCTTTTTATAAAAGAGGGTGTTATCCTGTCGATGAATTTTTCGAGAGCCTCAAACTCCTTTTCAGCCTGAGCCGCATCCTCCTCGAGTCTTTTATCCATATCATAGTAAAGTATATCACAGCCGCATTCGCTGCAGGTCTGCTTTACATAAAACATACTCAGTTTTTTACCGCATTTAGGACATTTATCCATCATACTTCCTCCTTTACGAGCTTCGCAGAAGCTTCTTCTCTTCTTCTCTGAACTTCAATCTGGATATTTCTGAGCTTTTCACCTTCCAGGTCATAGAACTTATAGGGAATAAGAGATAAAAGACCGAGAGTGGTGGGGATAACCGTAATCAGTGCCCAGAGCCAGAAGTTTGTATTTATGGGCGAGGTTTCGGAAACAACCATCATCTGTGTTGCTTCGTCTCTTACCAGACCTACCAGGGGAATGAGTGCAGTGCCGAGCGCTGTGGAGAGTGTGCCCGTAAGCTTACCCATAAAGGTGAGCACGGAGAATGCCATACCCTCGTTTCTTTTGCCTGTCTCATATTCCATATAGTCGACGGTTTCGCTTATCATTTTAGTGGGAATAACAGCACCGATAGAGGCGTTAAAGGCATTAGACATACCCTGGAGCATAAGCAGAGGTACAATAACACCCATTTCCGTGTAATGCTTACTGCCCAGCAGGAATACAAGTGCATTTACACCGGCATTCATAAAGGCTACTCTGACAACTATCTGTCTCGAGGTCCAGCGCTTTTCGAGGATAGCCATAAGAGGATAGGTCACCCAGCCGACAATGGTACCGGGTAAGCCTGCCAGAAGCGAAAGACTGTTTACTCCGAGTGCATTGTAATAATAGTAAACACTGAAGGTGCCGCCGATACCGCCGAGAACGGAAATGAGGTTAGAGAGCATAATGAGAACGAGAGGCTTGTTTTTGAAAAGGAAGGCAAAGCATTCGCTGAGCTTCGGCTCTTCATTTACATAGACGACTCTTTCCTTGGTTTTGGTGCCGGCCAGTGAGAAAAGGTACATACCGAAGGTACCCGCAATAATACTGAGTACGAGGAAAACCTGTGACAGGGAAAGAGGAATGGTGCCGTTTCTCGACAGGTCGATACATACTGTGATGATAATGCCGGGGATACCGCCGATGATGCCTGAGATGAGACGGGCTGATTTGATAACTCTCGAACGGTCGAGAGGACTGGGAGAAATGGCTGAGGAAAGCCCCCAGAAGGGAATGTCACCGATGGTGTAGAAAAACTCCCAGATAAAGTATGTAATGCACATATAAACTATTCTCATGGGTCTGGAGGCGGCATCGGTAAGGAAGATAGGACCGCCGAAGAAAAGCACCGTGGTGATACCTAAGAAAATAGGCACAAATATCAGATAGGGCCTGAGCTTGCCGTAGCGTGTTCGGGTTTTATCGACTACTGCGCCCATAATGGGATCGTTGAAGGCATCCCAGAAGGCCATAATCGCAAGCATAGTAGAAACGACGATTTCGGGAACTCCGAAAACGCTTACGAGGAAAAAGGCTCTCTGTGCTGTCATCATATTGTAGCCGATGCACTGTCCGCCGTTTGCTATGCCGTAAATGAGGGTTTCCTTCACGCCGACATAGCGTTTTTCTTTTGTCTTTTCCATAATCTTTTCTCCTTTGGTATATTGTTATGTATATATTGCTCCTGTGAGGGCGAGCAGATGATTGCCTTCACCGTTCAGTTTACCCCACAGCTCAAAAATGTAGTAACTGTTTTCTTCTGTCTCGAGTGTAAGACTGCAGTCTGCGGCTTTGCCTTCATAAACTGCCGTGTTTCCTTTGGTTATTACCCTGATAGTTTCGGGGTAAAGAGTATATTCGCTTCTGAAAAGCTGTGCTCTCGAGCTGTCAAGAGTTATATTAAAGACCGTCTTGCCGCATTTCACCGTGTCACCTACGGTTTTACCGTCGGTGTCTATGCTCATAAAGATGCCGAGCGAAAGCTGTGTTCTGCCTTCTTTTATAGCAGTCTTCATTTTTTCGGCGGTTATTTCTCCGTCGATAAGAAGGAAGGTACAGGCACCGGTTAATTTGTTTCCCTCTGCTCTGTGCCAGTCCCTGCCGAAGGTAGGTGTAATGCGGTAGCCCTCGTCTAAAAGTGAGAGCCAACGGCTTTTGGCTCTGTAGTTGGCAGGAGTCATAAGCATTTCACCCTCAGACCATATCTCCATATAGTTGATGAGGGAGTAATCCTTGACATCGTAGTCCCAGCGGCCGCCTGTGCAGATGGGAGTGCCGAGCTGGTAGGGGTGCGCCATACCTACCAGGCCGCCGCTTTCACGGATAGCCTTCAGCTCCTTATCGATGTCAGATATATTGAAGCAGTCTATAGTTTTTTCTGCATTGAGGGAGAGAATATGCCCGTGATAGGTGGTGTATTCAGTTCCCTTGAGAACGGGAATGTCGGCGTAGAGCTCTGCCTCCTCCCAGCCAGATACGGTATTATGGTCTGTAAGGCAGATGCCCGACAGGTGTCTCGCCTCAGCTGTGGCCAAAAGCTCCTTTACACTGAAGCTTCCGTCAGAGTGAAGGGTGTGGCAGTGAAGCTCACAGGGATACCATTTTTTCATTGTTCCGTCTCCCCTTCGATTTTTACTTTACAGGTGCATACTTCTGTAACAACTGCGTGGACATTCAGAGAAAGTCTCCACTGTCCTTCGTTGATTTTCCCTTTGAGAAAGCCGGGAGAAGCAAATTGCTCTCCGATTTCGTGGTGCTGGCTTTCGTCATGGCGGTGAGCCGCACCGCGGAATTCCGTAGGAGAATCAAGAGAAAGAGTGACGAGATTTTTCAGAGGCATAAACACCTCGTAATCGGTATATCTTTCTATATCCTCGGGCGCATCACGCAGGATGTTTTCTTTTATGAGCTTATAGCTTTTTTCTTTATCCTCGAGGGCTTTCGGTGAATATGAGTAGGTTATGAAAAGCTTCTCTGTTCCCTCAGGGACAGTGAAGGATATGTATCGGTTGCTTTTACTGTCCTCGGGACTCAGATGAAGCTCCGTTTCCTTAAGGATTATCTCAGCCATGCCATTTACCTATGTACTTTCCGTATTTTTCTGTGTATGCATCCACTAATTTTTCTGCTATGGGATAGGAGCAGATAAGTGGATGAACGGTGAGTGCCTTGACAGCCTTCTGCCTGTCTTTTTTCATAATAGCCTCTACGGTGAGATTTTCGTAGTCCTTCACGGTACGGATAAGATTTTTCTGCATAGGGGGAATATTCCCGAATTTATGAGGATGAACACCGTTTTTATCCACCGTGCAGGTAAGCTCACAAACATCCGTATCCTTAAGAAAGTCGAGAGCACCCTCATTGGGGACGGAAAGCACCATCTGAACAGGCTTTCCTGTATTCACAGCCTTGATAAATTCGAGGGCCACGGCGGCATATCCGCCCTTTTCGGGCTGGGCGAGATATTCCTCGACCGTGGGAACGGGAAATTTTTCTTTTCTCAGGTGGCCTGTTTCTATGGAAAAATAGCTGTCCTCACGCATAGCATAATGCTTCATAAAGCAGTGGAAGGCCTTTTCAAATTCCTTTTCCACATCTATGGTGCGCATTTCCTCCATCATCATATTATTGATTTCGAGGATGGTTTCACCTCTTGTCTTGGCACCGGAAAGGACAGAAGAAACAGCCTTGTCGCGGTAGTGGTAGAAGTAAAGATATTCATTGGGCAGGTAGTTATCGGAAAGAGCTACAAGCTCTCTGTCGAAGTGTACCATTTCCGTATCCTCATAAAGCCGGGGATGCCTTAAAACCTCATCGGTGCAGTCCTCCTCGCCGTCTCTGAAGCCGCAGAACCAGGAAAGATGGTTGAGACCGAAGCATTCGCAGGTGAGAGTTTCTCTGCCGGTCATATTCTTCAGCTGACGGAGAAAGCCGCTCGGTGCATCGCACACACCGTAAACATTACTGTAGCCCATAGTACGCAGGGCCTGTGTAACCAGACCGCTGGGGTTAGTGAAATTGAATACGGGAGCATCCTTTTTTGAAAGCTTTTTAATCTTTTCGCAGTAGCCTATAAGCGTATGTATAGAGCGAAGTGCCATAGCGAAGCCGCCCGCACCTGTGGTTTCCTGACCGAGAACACCGAGATTAAGTGCTGTTCTTTCGTCAAAAACTCTGCCCTCGTCACCCTCGGCACGGATAGTGGTGATGATGAAATCCGCATCCCTCAGTGCTTCGTCTGCATCGAGAGTGAGAGAAAACCTAAGGTCAGGTGCTAAAAGAGAAGAAATCTTCCTTGCAATTACACCGTAGGTAAAAAGCTTTTCTTTATCTATGTCCATAAAGACGACCTCGGTAATGCCTGTTTCCTTGGCGCCGAGGGCGATTGATTTGGCTAAAAAGGGTGAGCGGACACCGCCGCCTCCTAAAACTGCTAACTTCATATTATTTCTCCTGCCTTTTTTTATTCGAGGTTTGTAACCGGTGTGATAACGGGCCTTCCCTCTCTGTCTAAAAGGGGAGTGAGTCCGCCCGAGTTTCCTGACTGAATATACATATAATTCACGCCTGTTTTTTTATCAACGATAACCTGTATAAGGTTTGAAAATGCGCTTCCTTCCTTTTCTGTGACAACAAATCTTTTATCCTTTGCCATAATTATTCTCCTTTAACGAACTTTTCTGCCATTGACTCATCGGGAAAGTCAAAGAAAAACCAGCCCTTGCCGTCTGTCAGATTATATTCCCTGAAAAAGCCGTTCATTTCCTCAGCAGTCCTGACGAGACTTTCATTTTTATATCTGTAAGCCGTGCTTATGAAATGGACACAGATATTGTCTTTGTCACATTTACAGCGGTCAAGGAAGGGTCCGGCACATTTATGCCATTTTCTCTGAGGCTCGAGACCGTATCTGTCCTGCACGGTGGCCGTCTGCGTTTTATTAAGCTTAACAGGGTAAATCTTTTCACTCCATTTTTTGCCCTGGTCTTTCCAGTGGGAAAAATCGAGCCCGCAGGGGTTTTCTCTTTTGTATTTCGGGAAAACCTTGCACCGTCTCATCAGTACGATTTTACCTCTGCACTCTGACACAGAGGGTATTTCAGAGCCAAGATACCACTTTTCCTCACTGCCTTTTATGTACTGAGAGTAAAAGGCCGGGAAGAAAAATCTGCTTTGTATGCCTCTGTCCTGTTTGACACTCATTACGATGAATTCATCGGGATTTTCCTTTAAAAAGTCAAGACAGTCCTTAAGCACGGAAGAAAAAGAAAGAGGTTTTTTTTTCTCCTTGTCCTCATAGCAGTCTGCCAAGGAGTGAACCAGATAAAAGCCGTCTTTTTTTCTGTTAAGACGCACATCGATAAGTCTCACACCGAGGGCAAGCTGCTCACGGAGAGTGAGGCTCTGACAGCGGCAGACCTTTTCCATATCAACGAAGGCGGTAAGGCTGTCATGGGTGCCGAAAAGATTGATTTCGGAGATATTTATACTGTCCTGATACTTCATATTTTCACTCCTGAGAAAAATTCCCAATTATAATATAGTATAGCATTTATAGATTTTTCAGTCAATGGATTTGGGAAATAAAAAGCTCTCATAAATGGGCATAAATAAAAAAGCAGACACTGCGTATCTGCTTTTTATTTAGTATTCATTCACCGATATTGATGCTGAAGCCCTTACCGCTGTTTGAGGTGCCCGCATTTATGGTGAGATAGGGGGAAAGTGTCTGTGCCGTCTGGTTTATGGGCATAGACTGGATGTATACTGTACCCGGACCGGAGATTACCGTGTTAAAGAAGCCTTCACCGCCAAAAAACATATTTTTAGCTCCTTTTACCGTACGCACATCCATAGTGCAGTCGCCTGTCATAGCGGCGAGATAGCCTGTGTCCACGACTATGCTTTCACCCGGAGCGAGGGTGTACTGCTTGCAGTGACCGTCGATTTCGATGAATACCATACCGTCACCGCTGATTTTCTGCATTATGAAGCCTTCACCGCCAAAAAAGCCTGTGCCGAATTTCCTCTGGAAGTGGACAGACAGGTCGAGGCCCTTTTCCATAGCGAGGAAGCCTCTTTTCTGTACGATGATGGAGTTTCCGGGAGTGACACGGTAGGGGATGATGGAGCCGGGAAAGCTCGAAGCGAAAGCTATCATACCTGTGCCGCCCGTAGCAGTGTATTCATTCATAAAGATTGACTCGCCGGCAAACATTCTGCCGAAGGCCTTTTTGAGTCCTCCGCCCGAATTGGTGCTCATCTGCATATTCGGACTCATCCAGCTCATAGATCCGCTTTCGGTGCACAGCACCTCTCCGGGCTCGGGATAGCAGATAAGAACGGGTAGATTGCCGCCTTCTATTTCGTATTTGATCATTGTTTTTGCTCCTTGATTTTATTGCTTAACAGCTTTAAAGGATATTCTTTTAGTCCTTATTGATTACCGATGCGATGTATTCACGCAGACCTGCCAGTCTCTCGGTAGCCTTTTCCTTGTTTTCTTCGTTTACAGAGTAGTAAATCTTGATTTTGGGCTCTGTACCTGAGGGCCTTACTGCGAGCCAGGAGCCGTCCTTCCAGGTGTACTTGAGTACATTTTCCTTGGGAAGGTCGCCTATGCCCTTGCTGAAATCGAGAACCTCATCGATGCCCTCGTAAACATCCTTGCCCAGAGAGCGGAAGTAAACCATCAGCTTTTCAATCTTTTCCGCACCGTCCTTACCCTTGAGAGTGAAGGAGTCGAGGAAGTCGAGATAGTAGCCGTACTCTGCGTAAATATCATTAAGAGCGTCAACGAGAGTTTTACCCTGATTGTAGTAGTAGGCGGCCATCTGACAGATGAGCATGGAGGAAACGACAGCGTCCTTGTCTCTGGCGTGCATACCGACGAGATAGCCGTAGCTTTCCTCGTAGCCGATAACGAATTCCTTTTCGCCTGTCTCTTCATATCTGCACATTTTGTCACCGATGTATTTGAAGCCGGTGAGGGTTTCCTCGATATTGAGGCCGTAGCGTCTGCCGATGTTTGCACCGAGCTCGGAGGTAACAATGGTTTTGATAAGAGTTGACTTTTCGTTAAGAGAAGCCTTTTTCATTTCGAGCACGAACTTAACTAAAAGTGCGCCTGTCTGATTACCCGTAAAGAGAACATAATCGTCACCGCTCTTTACTGCGATACCTACTCTGTCGCAGTCGGGATCAGTGCCTAAAACCAGATCTGCACCGATTTCCTTTGCCTTTTCGATGGCGATGGTGAGAGCATCCTTTTCCTCGGGGTTAGGGCTTCTGACGGTGGAGAAGTTACCGTCAGGCATTTCTTGCTCCTTGACTACGGTGACATTCATACCCTCGAGCATTTTTCTTACGGGGATGTTGCCTGTGCCGTGGAGAGGAGTGTAAACGATTTTAATATCCGACTTTTCTTCATAAAGGCTCTGCTTTTTTACCTGCTTGCAGAATTCACCGAAAACATCGTCGCCGATGAGAGCAATGTTTTCGCTTTCATCGAGGAAGGGGATTGACTTGTAGTCCGTAATAGCATTGATATAGCCGATAGCCTCGGTGGCATCCTCGGTGCAGAGCTGACAGCCCTTGCTGTCATATACCTTGTAGCCGTTATATTCCTTCGGGTTATGGGAGGCGGTAATCATAACACCTGCATTACAGCTTAAAAATGCTGTGGTAAAG
>JAFSDF010000098.1 GCA_017436375.1 Clostridia bacterium
GAACTTTTCCATAATGGGAACGTCGCTGACTATAACCTCCTCCATAACAGCCTCTAAATTCTGTATGCCGTAATTAACGCTGGTAAGGAACAGATCTGTTTTTGTATCGAAGTATTTGTACAGCGAGCCTACGCTGACCTGCGCCTTTTTGGCGATGGTATTTATGTTGGCATTTTCGAAGCCGTTACAGGCGAATTCATTAATCGCCACGGAAAGAATCTTATTCCTTTTTTCTTCGGAAATATTATTGAAGGTAGGTTTACAGCAAAAGTCCAGACTTCCCATATATGCTCCTGTTACAAGGTAGTTTTCTAATCATTCTAATGTACATTGTACCAATTTCAGGTAAAAATTGCAAGTATAAAATACAGGGTGAAAACTATGCAAGTTGCATAAAGGAAAACCTCTTCGTCAGCCTTATGGCTGCCACCTCTCCTTTCAGGAGAGGCATAATCCGGCTCTCCTGAAAGGAGAGCTGTCACGAAGTGACTGAGAGGTTTTCCACCGTAAACAAAAAGCACGGTTTCCCGTGCTTTTACTGTTATTCAGAAATTAAATCCACTGTAACCCCAATGGCCAATTTCATTATACTTCACATAAAGTCTGCTCTTATCTATAGGAAGCTCACTGCAGACAATTTCGGTTATCTTCTCAGTAAGTGCATCATAACCGCTGTCACTTGCTTTACCGAAAAGATCCACTTCAACTATTCCGCAGTTTTCGTCAGTTCCCTTGAACCAAAGATTTTTCTTATCCTGAAAATCAATCATAAGCCAGCTTTCACTTTTACCGATAAGAGAAATAGCCTCACCGAGCTTCTCTTTCAGAGCGATTTCCTTTTCTTTGGAGATTTCCACGGATGTTTTAGCTGTAATAAGTGGCATAGTTTTTCCTCCTTTAGTTCATTCTGTCCATAGCGGTGCTGTTCATCACGAAGCGGAGAACATTAGCGGCAGTTCTCTGCATTTCACCGAGGGTGATACCGCCTTCTTTGCCATAGGAGGCTAAAAGTGTGCCGTCGGGCTTTTTAATTTTGCCTGTTCTTCCTCCGCCGGGCATAAGCACGTCAACCTGCGCTCTTACTCTGTATGCCTGATCCTCCATAATGGGGAATTCCTGACTCTTTGACTTTCTCATCCACCAATCGGTCATAACGTTGCCTGTGTAGCCCCATTCACCTCTTAAAATAAGAGTGCAAAGCTCGTAATTGTAATGTCCCCATACACCGTTTATGAGGTTATATGAAGTCATAATGTTTTTCGGCTGTGCTTCCTTTACGCAGATTTCAAAACCGCGCAGATAAATTTCACGGAGAGCTCTTTCGGATACTCTTGAGTCGTTGCCGTTACGGTTAAATTCCTGATTGTTACATGCGTAATGCTTCGGACAAGCCGATTTGCCGTTTCTTTGGACGCCTCTTACATAGGCGGCGGCAATCTTACCGCAAAGATATGGGTCTTCAGAGAAGTATTCGAAGTTTCTGCCGCAGAGAGGATTTCTGTGGATGTTCATACCGGGAGCGAGAAGAATATCAGTATCTCTGTCTGCCATTTCTTCGCCGAGCTTAGCCAAAAGCTCTTCGGTAAATTCCTCATCAAAAGTGGAAGCTAAAAGTGTGCCGATGGGAATAAGTGAACAGGAAGCGGAAAGACGGATGCCTGAGGGACCGTCTGTGGTGGTTGCGGCGGGGATGCCCTTTTCACGAAGCGAGGGAAGAACACCGCCGAAGCAGCCTGCGTTACCCGAAACACCGAGAGGACTGTTCATTATATAGTCACCGCGGGAAATAGCTTCGAGCTCGTCAAGACTGAGCTGTGCCACAAAATCTTCCATGGACACTCTGCCCTCTTTCACATCAATAAGCTTATAGCCCTTATCCCCTGTGATTTCCTTGCCTTCGGGGAGATTATCGGTAATAATCTGCTTAAGATCGTATTCTTTTTTGAATACAGGCTTTTTATTTATGTAATATCTTCCGCCGTTTACTGCGGCAGTTACGATTTCAAAGTCTTCTCTCGGTGCAGCTACCTGTGAAAGCTGCTGATAAAGAACAGTTTCATCGGCAGTCCATTCGTAAACCTTCACCGCATCTCTTACATTGTCACCCACAGCAAAGCCGTATGTACCCTTTTCGATTACATACGCGGATTTATGTCCTGTTTTTCCTTGCTCATCATAAGAGGAAAGAGAATATTTAGAAACGAAAAGTGCAAGCTTTTCTTTTTTACCCTTTGCAAGTATTTTTGTCTTTTTGAAAGCAGCCAGCTCACGGTAGGGATTACCGAGAACACCGCAGGGCTTTTCCACATAAATTTGCGGAGCATAAGCGGAAGCATGTTCACCTTTATTTTTTACTTCAAGAATAAACTCAAAACCGTCTTCCTTTTCTTCGGCAGAAACAAATCTGGTTTCAAAGTCACCGTAGGTAAGTCCGTAGCCGAAGGGATAAAGAACCCTGTTCTTTGAGAATGTCTCAAAATAGCGGTAGCCTACATAAATATCTTCGGTATAGTTATTATATTCCTTATTGCCGAAATCGCCCGCTGAGGGGAAATCTCCGTATTCTTTTGCCACAGTGGCGGGGAGCTTACCTGAGGGGGACGCCTTGCCGCAAAGCATATCTGCCACAGCGTTTCCGCTTTCCATACCGCCCTGCCATACTATGAGAACGGCGGAAATTTTATCACCGAACTGCTCAAGAAAGCTTAAATCCATAATACAGCCGATATTGAAAAGAACTACCGTCTTTTCGAATACTCCTGTTACGCTTTTAAGCATAGAGACTTCTTCATCGGTGGCATAGTAGCTGCCCTTTTCCAGCGCATTTTCTCTGTCTTCACCGCTTGAACGGCCGATTACCGCTACGGCTGTGTCGCCTGTGGCTCTCTTTACGAAATCTTCACCGACAGGCATTTCGGGATAAAAGCGGGGCCAATGTCCCCAGAAGCCGTGGTCAACAGGTTTTCTGTCGCACCATTTCTCGTAAAAATCTGCTGTTTCTTCGTCAAGAACTAATTTTTCACAGTTTCTGATACCTTCGATAAGATTAACGGCATAGGGCTTATTTACGTCACCGCCTGAGCCGTAGCCTGTGTAGAACCAATCCTTTTGCACTCGGCCGAAAAGAGAAACGCAGGAGCCTTCCTTAAGAGGAAGAACTCCGTCATTTTTCAAAAGAACCGCACCCTTAGCGGCGGCATCTCTGAGAAGCTCAGGCATACCGGAAGTTATTATCTTTTCCGCCGAACTTCTCTGCTGTTCAGCCTGTGAAAGTGAGTTGATTTTGGTGTAGACCTTGCCCACTACGGAAAAGGCCGCATCTTTAATTTTGCTCATAAAATTTTCTCCTTTTATAATTTATCGGTTTTCAAAAATCTGTTTGAATTTATGTCGGTTAATTTCGTTGACGATAACGGAAATACAGGTAATGCCGACACATATACCCGCCGCCACCTGAAGCATCGCCATCAGCTCTCTATCAAAAGCATCCATATTGCTCGTCACGAAATAATAGGTGGTATAATAAAGTCTGTATCCGGGAATAAGGGCGATAATAGAACAGGCAAGAATGGGCGTGGTCGGCGCTTTCATTACTCGCGCCATAATTTCCGCATAAACGGTGGCAAAAAGGGAAGGCACGAAATTCTGAAAGAATAGATTATCGGAAACATTGACACAGCCGATATAAATCAAAATTACAAGTGCTCCGCCCACAGCACAGCTGAAAACTCTGCTTTTATTTGATTTGAAAAGGATCGAAAAACCTACTGTGCCGATAACTCCCGAAATGAGAAGAGTAAATATTTCTTTAAGCTCCATTTTTACACCCCCAAAAATCCCGAAATATAGATGGGAATGGCAAAGCCCACAGCGATGGAAAGGGCAAGAATAACCGATTCCAAAAGTCTCAGTATACCCGACATCAGATCACCGCATAGCATTTCTCTTACGGAGTTGGTCATCATAAGCCCCGGAATGAGCAGCATTATATTGCCTATCATAATCATATCAGCATTGGTTCCGAAGCCGATATGCACAAAAAAAAGCGCCAAAGAGCCCGAAAGGGCGGAGGTCAGCGCCGTAAAAAACAGACGGCTGGCACCGGTTACCTTTACAAAAGAGTTAAGCAGATAAATCATGGCGGAAATCGGCATCGTGGCAAGGCCGTCCATTACCGTCCCGCCGAAAAACACAGCGAAGCCCGCCGAAGCGATCATATATCCGAAAAGAACTATCGGATTAAAAAGCCTTGAGGGCACCATAATTTTTTCCAGCTCTTCTCTCGCCTTTTCCGTGTCAGGCTTTTCGGTGCAGATTTTACGAGAAAGTGCATTAAGCTGTTCCAGCTTATCGAAGTTAATGGAATAAGAATAAATACGCCGTGTCTGAGTGTGGGTTCTTCCGCCCTCATCGGCCACCGTGGCGGTAATCATAGACACAACGGAAAAAACCTCTGTGCTTTTCATACCGTAAGCAAAGCCTATATGGGTGATGGTTTCCTCCACTCTGTTTATTTCGGCACCGCATTTAATCATGCTTTTACCGAGATCGAGAGCGAGAGAAAGAACCCTTTCCGTTCGGTTTCTGTCATAATTTGTGTTCATATTTTCCCTCTTTATACGCATTATAAGAGTATTGCTTATCACTGTAATTATAATACCGTGACAAGATAAAAGTCAAGGTATATTCGTAAAGGATGTGTGAATAAGGAAAAGCCCGCTTCTGCGGGCTAAAAATAACCATACAGCTTCACTGATTACATACGCCTGCGGCGGTTACATACCAATCCGAAGGATTGAAAAAAAAAAAAACAAGTCCGAAGACTTGTCTTTATCTGGAGCGGATGACGAGGCTCGAACTCGCTACCTCCACCTTGGCAAGGTGGCGCTCTACCAGATGAGCTACATCCGCAGATTGGTGCCTCCGGTCGGAATCGAACCAACGACACGCGGATTTTCAGTCCGCTGCTCTACCAACTGAGCTACAGAGGCATACAGAGAACTCTATTGAATTCCCCTTAAAATGGCGACCCGGAACGGGCTCGAACCGTCGACCTCTAGCGTGACAGGCTAGCGTTCTAACCAACTGAACTACCGGGCCATTGGTGGGAACAACAGGGCTCGAACCTGTGACCCTCTGCTTGTAAGGCAGATGCTCTCCC
>JAFSDF010000099.1 GCA_017436375.1 Clostridia bacterium
GAACCTAATAAGCCTTAAATGTCCGATTTACAGCACCTTTGATGATTTTTCTCCTCGCAAGACGCGAGTATTGTTTCGTCGAAGAAATCCCCAAATGCACTATAACTCGGACATTTAAGGTTCTTCGAAGTTTAACGGGAATAGATTTTTTGCTTTGGCGAGGCAAAAAAACGTAGGAAGGCTAACGCCTTTCAAGGCTTTTTAACGAAGGCAAAGTGAAAATATGTCCCGTTAAACCTTATTGGGTTCGACTGCCGTCACCTTATGTTTGCTTTGACTTTGCTTTTTCATTCTGTTGCTTAATTTATTTATACACTTTCACCAAAGAATAATATACAAAATTAGTTAATAATCCGTTGCTTTTTTGGTTATTTTGTGATAAAATGGTTACTGTTATCGTCGGAGAGGACTTCGGCGAAGCAAATTTTGGAGACCGTATGAAAGTAAAAAAATGAGGTCTTAGGAGGTTTTGGAATTGAAATCCTATTCAGTAAACAACATCAGAAACATTGCCCTCGCAGGTCATACAGGTAAGGGTAAAACAGCTCTTTCCGAAGCTATGTTTTATGTAGCAGGTATTACAGACAGATTAGGCCGTGTGGCAGACGGCAACACTATTATGGACTATGACGCAGAAGAAAAGAAAAGAAAGTGTTCCATTTCTTCCGCTACAGCCTCCTTTGAATGGAGAGATACAAAAATCAATGTTCTTGACGCTCCCGGTAAGTTTGACTTCGCAGGCGGTATGGCTGAGGCTATGAGAGCCGCTGACTGTGCAGTTATCGTTACTTCCGCAGGTTCAGGCATTGATGTAGGTCTGGAAAAGGCTATCAAGGCCGCTGACCAGAGAAATATCGCTAAATTCTTCGCTATTACCAAGGTTGACTCGGAAAACAGAGACTTCTATAAGACCTTTGACGCACTTAAGGAAGAACTCGGTAATAAGCTTTGCCCCGTAGTTGTTCCCTATATGAACGGCCCCGTATGCGAAGCCTTTGTTAACCTTTGCTCAAATAAAGCATTCAAATATCCTAACGGCAGACCCGTGGAAATCGACATCCCCTCCGATGCCAACATCGAAGCTATGAGAGCTGCTCTTGAAGAAGCAGTTGCCACTGTTGACGAAGAGCTTATGGAAAAGTTCTTTGAGGGCGAGCCTCTTACAAAGGAAGAAATCATCAAGGGTCTTACCCAGGGTGTTGAAACCGGTGAAATCTGGCCTGTATACGCATGCTCCGCTACCAAGGTAGACGGCTGTGATATGCTTATGGATGCTATCGTTTACTCCGCTCCCTCTCCCGATAAAGCAAAGCCCGAAATGGCTACCGACGGAAACGGCGAGCCCATCGAGGTAAAGGCAGATCCCGCTGGTCCTCTTGCCGCACTGTGCTTCAAGACTGTAGCTGACCCCTTCGTAGGCAAAATGTCCTTCGTAAAGGTTCTTTCAGGCAAAATTACCCCCGACACTCCCGCTTACAATGCCAGAACAGGCGAAACCGAAAGAATGGGTAAGCTCGTTACCGTAAGAGGTATCAAGCAGGAGGATACCAATGAAATCCCCTGCGGTGACATCGGCGTTATCACCAAGCTTTCCGGTCTTGCCACAGGTGACACACTTTGCTCAGCAAAAAATATCATCAACCTCGAGGGTGTAAACTTCCCCGCCGCCTCTCTTTCTATGGCAGTAGTAGTCAAGAAAAAGGGTGAGGAGGACAAGGTTGCCTCAGGTCTTCGTAAAATCATCGCTGAGGATCCCACCATCACCTTCGAATCAAACGAAGAAACCAAGGAAATGGTCGTATCAGGTCTCGGCGAGCAGCATCTCGACATCGTAGTTTCCAAGCTCAAGACAAAATACGGCGTAGAAATCGATCTTAAGATTCCCAAGGTTGCTTACAGAGAAACTATCCGTAAGAGCTGTCAGGTACAGGGCCGCCATAAAAAGCAGTCAGGCGGTTCCGGTCAGTTCGGTGATGTATGGGTACGCTTTGAGCCCCACGACGGCGATGAGCTTATCTTCGAAACCGAGGTTGTCGGCGGCTCAGTTCCCAAAAACTTCTTCCCCGCAGTCGAAAAAGGCTTCCAGGAAGCTATTCTCAAAGGACCTCTCGCAGGTTATCCCGTTGTAGGTCTCAAGGCTGTGCTTTATGACGGTTCTTACCATCCCGTTGACTCCAACGAAATGGCATTTAAAACAGCCGCTAAAATCGCTTATAAAAACGGTATGGCTCAGGCAAGTCCCGTTATCCTCGAGCCTATCGGTGAATTAAAGGTATATATGCCCGACGCTAACCTCGGTGACATTATGGGTGACATCACCAAACGCCGTGGCCGTGTTCTCGGTATGGGTGCCGCAGACGAGCCCAAAATGCAGGAGCTTGTAGCTGAAGTACCTATGGCAGAAATGGGCGACTTCTCTACTACTCTGCGCTCAGTAACAGCTGGCAGAGGCTACTTCACTCTTAACTTTGCACGCTATGAGGATGCTCCCGTTCCCGTAGCACAGAAGGTTATCGAGGAAGCAAAGAAGGATATGGAAGAATAACCCTAATACCTCATTTATAAATTCCAAACCGGAGACGGACAGAGAGATATCTCTGTCTGTTTTCGGTTTTTAAGAAAAGGCTTTCTCAACTTCCGAAGCTTTTTCTATGCGTTTCTGACTGTTTTTATGAAAGCTGTTCGTTGACATACTTTACTTTTACGGGTATACTTATTACAGATTTAATTTTAAGGAAGTGATATTATGAAGCAGTATACAGTTACCGGTATGACCTGCGCCGCCTGCAGTGCCAGAGTAGAAAAGGCTGTCTCTTCCGTTCAGGGAGTGGACTCCTGCTCGGTAAACCTTCTGACAAACTCAATGACCGTAGAGGGCTCAGCCACGGAAAGAGAGATAATCTTTGCAGTGGTAAACGCAGGCTACGGAGCGAAAGCAGAGGGCTACTCCGCTCCGGAAGAAAAGGAGGATGCCTTTAAGGATACTGAAACTCCAAAGCTTAAAAAAAGGCTTTTTTCGTCTCTCGGCTTCCTCATTATTCTTATGTATTTTTCTATGGGATACACTATGTGGGGCTTCCCCCTGCCCTCATTTTTTGAAGGTAACCCGATTTCTGTGGCTCTCGTTCAGCTTCTGCTTACAATAGCAGTTATGATTATCAATAAGAAATTTTTCATCAGCGGCTTTAAGTCTCTTATTAAAAGGTCGCCTAATATGGACACTCTCGTCGCTCTCGGCTCAGGTGCGTCCTTTATATGGAGTACGGTTGTTCTTTTTCAGATGACCGCATCTTCTGCTCAGGAGGCTATGCACCATCTTCACGGACTTTACTTCGAGTCGGCGGCTATGATACTCACTCTCATCACCGTAGGAAAAATGCTCGAGGCCAAAAGCAAGGGCAGAACCACCGATGCACTCAGGTCACTGGTTAATCTGAAGCCTAAAAAGGCCACAGTAATAAGAAACGGTGAAGAAAGAGAAATCCCCTCAGCTGAGGTGATAAAGGGCGACATTTTTCTTGTGCGCCCCGGCGAAAGCATCCCCTGTGACGGTATAGTTCTCGAGGGTGAAAGTGCTGTAAACGAGTCCGCACTCACAGGTGAAAGCCTCCCCATAGACAAAACCGCCGGCAGTAGGGTCTCTGCCGCCACGGTAAATCAATCAGGCTTTCTGAAATGTGAGGCCGTCGCCGTCGGTGAGGATACCACTCTTTCACAGATAATAAGGATGGTCAGCGATGCAGCTATGGCTAAGCCTGAAATCGCCCGTATAGCCGATAAGGTTTCGGGTGTTTTCGTGCCGACGGTTATGATTATCGCCCTTATTGCTACTGCCGTGTGGCTTATCGCAGGCGAGGATGTGGGCTACGCTCTGGCTCGGGGTATTTCCGTTCTCGTTATAAGCTGTCCCTGTGCTTTAGGTCTTGCCACACCTGTCGCCATTATGGTAGGTAACGGTGTAGGCGCAAAAAACGGCATACTTTTTAAAACAGGCCAGTCTCTCGAAAAAGCAGGCAAGATACAGATAGTCGCACTGGATAAAACAGGCACCGTGACACAGGGCGAGCCTGAGGTTACGGATATTATACCCGAAGGTATGAGTGAAAAAGAGCTTCTTTCCGTGGCTTACTCTCTGGAAAAGAAAAGTGAGCATCCCCTCGCCAAGGCTATTAAAAAAAAATGCGAGGCTGAAGGAATCTACTTCACTTCTGCCGACTCCTTCCGTGCAGTAAGCGGTAAGGGTGTAGAGGGCACGGCAGACGGTATAGCCCTCAGAGGCGGCAAGCTCTCCTTCATCTTTGGCACAGACAATATCCCCGAAGCTGTTTTAAGGCTCGACAAGGAAATATCCCTTAAGGGCAAAACCCCTCTTTATTTCAGCCGTGACGGCAAATATGCGGGTATGATTGCCACAGCGGACACTGTAAAGGAGGACAGCGCCGAAGCTATCCGACAGATACGAAATATGGGTATCGAGGTGGTAATGCTCACCGGTGACAACGAAAACACTGCAAAGGAAATCGGCAGACAGGCAGGCATTGACAGAGTTTTTGCCGGTCTTCTGCCCGACGAAAAGGAAAAAATCCTCCGCTCCCTGCAGAAGGAAGGCATCACTGCTATGGTCGGTGACGGCATTAACGATGCTCCCGCCCTTACGAGAGCTGACATAGGCATCGCCATAGGCGCCGGCACCGATGTGGCAATAGATGCGGCAGACATCGTGCTTATGAAAAGCAGACTCACCGATGTCCACGCCCTCATCCGTCTCAGCAGAAGGGTACTGACGAACATTCACGAAAATCTTTTCTGGGCATTTTTCTACAACACTCTGGGCATTCCTCTGGCCGCAGGACTTTTCATTCCCTTTTTCGGCTGGGAGCTTAATCCTATGTTCGGCGCGGCGGCTATGAGTCTTTCCTCCTTCTGTGTAGTAACCAACGCCTTACGGCTTAACTTTCTGGACATCTACTCCACGAAGCACGACAGAAAGCTGCACAAAAAAGCAAAAGCCTCCGCCGGGACAGAAACTGCCGAAGGCGAGGCTGAAATCAGAGTTAAGAATATGATGTGCGGGCACTGTGAAAAGAGAGTAAAGGACTGCCTCGAGGCTCTCCCCTTCATTGATAGTGCCGTGACAGATTTTAACACGGGCAAGGTTAAGATAAGCTTTAATTCACTGCCCGATGAAAAGAAAATGAAAAAAGCTCTGAAGGAAGCAGGTTATCCGATAGTAAAGTAAATAGTTACTCCCCACCGATTGCGGTGGGGAGTGTTTTTATACATCTTTTTCCAGAAGGATGTTACCCTCTGTGTCCACGGTCTTTACGGAAATTTTGCCGTTACTGAGCTTCATCATTGATGCCGCCCACTGACCGTCACCTAAGTTACCTCCGACGATAAATACGGGAAGCTCACCCTCGTCAAATCTCGACTCGTGCCAATGACCGCCTACGATAAGCTCCATACCGAGCTTTTTAAGAGGCTCTGTCCAAGCCTTACCGAAGTGATTATCAAGTATGGGCTCATGACTGAAGACTATCCTATACCTTCCGTCCAGTTCCTTTTTATCGAGCTCACAGAGCCACTCATACTCTTCATTGCGCAGAGACTCAAAATCTACAAGTCCGCTGTATTCCTTATGACTGTCCTCTTTATCCTCACCGGAATCGATAACCACTGCCGAAAGAGCGCCGAAATCGAAGGTGTAATAGAATTTGCCGTCCTCATCGCCTAAATAGTCAGCGAGAATACCTGCATATTCTCCTCTCGTCTCGTGATTTCCGCGGGTGAAAACTACGGGGACAGCACCGCCGCTGAGGTCAGCCGCATCCTTGAGAAGAAATTTAGTGAACTGATCCTTGGTACGCATTTCAGAGGTGATATCACCTATCATACAGATAAGGTCCGCCTTTTCCTCGATATGTGAGAGAGCCTTGTTCATTTCCTTTTCCATTTCGTGGATGTCAGCGATACACAGAATATTTATATCAGCTTCCTTTTCCTCACCGCCGAAAACAACAGGCTCACTTTCACATTTTCTGCCCTTGAGACAATGATAAGAAAATTTAAAGGGAATGAACTGCGACTCCACGGTATAGGTGTTACCGCGAAGCTCCTCCTTCGGCACTCTTACACTATGCACCGTATCATCAGAGGTGATTATGCCGTTATTTGAGTCCCAGACGACCTTTTCTTCACCGTTATATGTATACTTAACACAGCCGCTGCCCTTAAAGGAGGTTTCCCATACGATGTTATAGTAGTCTCCGCCTGTCTCGAAAACGGCAGGTGCTACGGTGATTTTCATAAGGTTAAAGGGTATTATCCAGGTAACTCCGCAAAGAATAAGTGCCACAACAGTAATAATTACATTTTTGAAATAATAAGCTATTGCTGTCATTTTTTCAGCTCCTCCACGGCTTTTCTGAGGCTTTCCATAGCCTTTACCACTGTTTCTCTCGGACAGGCAAGAACTATTCTCTGGAATTGCTCTGCTATGACACCGAAAATATCTCCCGCATCAAGCCAGAGTCCGGCCTTATGAATAATGAGCTTATTCAGCTCCTCTGCCGTAAGGCCGAGTCCTGAGCAGTCAAGCCAGGCAAAATATGTTCCCTCCGGCTCCACAAGCCTGATACCGGGAAGATTTTCCCTGACGAAGTCTCTGACATAGGCCAGATTTTCCTTTATATATGCCCAGCACTCCTCGTACCATTCATCGCCGCCGGCATAAGCGGCTTTACAGGCAACTACACCGAGATTGTTTGGCACGGTATAACCGCTGGCGGCTATTTCCTCGTTATATCTCTGTCTGAGCTCCTCGCTCCTTATCCAGATATTTGAGCACTGAAGACCGGCTATATTGAAGGTTTTGCTCGGCGCAGTGCAAATAATGCTTCTGTCTGCCATTTCAGGCACTGCCTCATAAAAAATATGATGGGGATGTCCCTCATAGGTGAAATCGCAGTGTATTTCGTCGGCTACGATGATAACATTATGCTTTTTACAGATAGTGCCGAGTTTCTGCAGCTCTTCCTTTGTCCAGACTCTGCAGATAGGGTTGTGAGGACTGCAGAGAATGAAAAGCTTAACATCATTGTCGATAATTTTCTTTTCGAAGTCCTCGAAATCGATAGTGTATTTTCCGTCAAGATAGCTGAGAGGGCTTTCGATGATTTTTCTCTGATTGTTTCTGATTACATTATAGAACGGATAGTAAACGGGAGGCTGAATGATAACACTCTCACCTTTTTCTGTAAAGGCTCTGACAGCCATAGCCAGAGCATAAACCACACCGGGAGTCTGAACGAGCCATTCTTTTTCGGGAGTCCAGCCGAAATGACGGGTAAACCAGCCTGCCACAGCCTCATAGTAATCCTCCTTCAGATTACTGTAGCCGAAAATGCCGTGGTCCACAGAGCTCTGCAGAGCTTCAAGAACACATTCAGGTGCCTTGAAATCCATATCTGCCACCCACATAGGAAGCACATCTGCAGGCAGACCGTTTTCTACGGCAAAATCGTGCTTTAAGCTGTTTGTGTTTCTGCGGTCAATCACTCTGTTAAAATCTCTCATATTTATTACTCCTTTATTTATACAGTGAAAGCAAAGTTTTTCTGTATTATAAGTTTAACACTAACCTTACGCTAAGTCAACGGAATTTTTGTTCACAGTTTTTTTATAATTATATTTTTAAAATGTATCACATATAAGGTAGAATGAAAGCACCAAATGACAGGAGGTAATATTATGCTCGCTATTATAGCTCTTTTCTCAGACATTATTTATTTTACCAAGACATTTATTTCAAATCTCCTTACGGGGGCATTTTCCTTCGGCCGTTAAAGTATTATACGACAGGGAAGCACAAATAAAAAGCACAAATCACCGATAAAGCTTATGCTTGGGTAACACCTCATAAGCTTTATCGGTGATTTTTTATTATAAGCCTTTTACGGTAGCCGCTTCTGCTCAGATATGATCCTCATATCTTTCTGCCGTAATTATTCCGTCTTCAACATTTATTTTACATATTCTCGCATTTCTCGCATCGAAGGCACTCGTTCCCTTTTCATAGCCGTAATCTCTGGCGTGATAAACGGCATACCACTGACCGTCCTCCTTTATCATAGAGTGGTGGCCTGTCCCCTCCTCAAATTCATTAGCCTTTAGGACAGGGTGGTAGGTGTTCTTATCGGGATATTTTTCAAATTTTATCTTTGTAAGATCTGTTTCATCACTTTTCGCCCTGGCATAGCCGATGTAATAGGTAGGCTGCTCAAAGCAGTTACCCGAATACATTAGATAGTGCCAATCCCCCTCCTTAAAGTAGAAGGCGCCCTCGATAGTGTGCCAGTGCTGGCCTTTTTTGTATCTGTCCCTGCGATAAATATCCTCATCAAGAGTAGGCTCGAGAACGAGAACAGGCTTGCCCTCGGGAGTAAAGGGATCGAGCATTCTGTCCACATAAATACAGGTGCCTATTCTCTCTCCCTCAAATCTGTTTGATGAATAAAAGAGGAAAAGCCCCGCTTCGTTTTTTACGATATGTGAGTCGATGGAAAAGGGGTGAAGGATTTGTCTGGTACCGATGAAGGGACCGAAGGGACTGTCTGCCACGGAAACATGCATAGCACCTCTGTGTCCGCCCTTATCGGGGGTGTCGTTATAAATCTCGATAGAGTTATACATATAAAATTTTCCGTCCAGCTCGATTACACTGGGAGCCCAGAAGGAATCGTGTCCCTTCACAGTCATAACGGGACCGTAATATTTCCAGCCCTCAAGAAGCTTGTCGGACTCATAAAGATAAACGGCATCGTGTCCCGTAACATAAATATAATATCTGCCTGCGCTTTTAAGTATGTAGGGATCAGCCTGTCCCTGATAATGATCTTTGTCAGCTTTAAGTAAGTGCATAATACTTTCTCCTACAGTGCTTTATTTTTTTAGATTATATAACAGACACAGAAAGAATGCAATAATATAGGCTAAAATACTTTTGCTGTTTATGAAGGATGCTTGCCGCCACGGACAAGGTTGCCCGTTAACACAAAAAGGCAACCGCCTCACAGCGGCTGCCCCGTATTATACTGTTTCAGCAATTTTATCTGATGCCGTCGGTGAAATACACCGTCTTTATTCCCTCAGGCTGACAGCAATTTTACCGTCCTCCACATCGCAAAGATAGCTTTTACCCTTTTCCATAGAGCCGTCAAGTATTTTTTCAGAGAGGACATCCTCGATTTTCGTCTGTATCGCTCTGCGAAGCGGTCTGGCTCCGTAGAGAGGATCAAAGCCCTTTTCACTGATATAGGAAACGGTATTTTCCGTGAAATCCACATCTATCTCAAGCTCGGAAAGTCTGCCCTTAAGGTTTTTCAGCATATTTGCGGCTATGAGTCTGATCTCATCCTTCTTTAACTGCTTAAAGATAATTATTTCATCTATTCGGTTTAAAAACTCGGGACGGAAAGCCTTTTTCAGCTCACCTGTCACTGCCTGTGAAATCCTCTCGTCATCGGGAAGACTGCTTTTTGTAAATCCGATGGAGCCGGCTTCGCCTGCAATGAGCTTAGCGCCGAGATTTGAGGTCATAATTATTACCGTATTACGGAAATCAACCTTTCTGCCCTGAGAGTCGGTAAGAATACCGTCATCAAGTATCTGCAGTAGCATATTGAAAACATCGGGATGTGCCTTTTCGATTTCGTCAAAGAGAATAACACTGTAGGGCTTTCTTCTGACCTTTTCCGTAAGCTGTCCGCCCTCCTCATAGCCTACATAGCCCGGAGGTGAGCCTACGAGACGGGAGGCATTGTGTTTCTCCATAAATTCACTCATATCGAAGCGTATGACCGCATTTTCATCGCCGAATACAGCACTGCCCAGTGCCTTGCACAGCTCCGTTTTACCTACACCCGTAGGTCCGAGAAAAATAAAGGAGCCCATAGGTCTTTTCGGATCCTTAAGTCCGCTTCTGCCTCGTCTGAGAGCTTTGGCAACGGCAGAAACCGCATCGCTCTGACCGATGATCCTTTCGTGGAGAATATCCTCCATTTTTAAAAGCCGTTCACTTTCCTGTCTAGTCAGCTCGTCTGCAGGAATACCTGTCCAGCCTGCGATTATCTTAGCGACCTCTTTGGCCGTCACCACACCTGTCGCCGCTCTCTTTTCTTCCTTCCAGCGTGTTCTGCCCACGGTGATTTCACTCATAAGCTCCTTTTCTCTGTCACGAAGGCCTGCCGCACGCTCGAAATCCTGATTATTTACAGCGGCGGCCTTTTCCTCCTGCAGAGTCTTCAGCTTTTCCTCTGCTTCTTTGATTTCAGGCGGTGCGATGTAGCCCTCGAGTCTTACCTTAGAGGCGGCTTCATCGATAAGGTCTATGGCCTTGTCAGGAAGGAAACGGTCACTGATATACCGTGAGGACATTCTGACAGCGGCAGTAATGGCTTCATCGGTTATCTTTACCTTATGATGTGCCTCATACTTATCCCGCAGTCCTTTAAGGATAGAAACCGTTTCCTCCTCTGTAGGCTCACCTACCTTTACGGGCTGAAAGCGTCTTTCCAGTGCCGAATCCTTTTCGATATATTTCCTGTATTCCTCGAGAGTAGTGGCACCGATGACCTGTAATTCACTTCGTGCCAGAGAGGGCTTGAGTATATTGGCCGCATCTACGGCTCCCTCAGCAGAGCCTGTACCTATAAGGTTATGCACCTCGTCAATAAAGAGAATTACCCTTTTGCTTTTAGTCACCTCATCAATGCAGTGCTTGATTCTTTCCTCGAAATCTCCGCGGTATTTGGTGCCTGCAACCATACCCGTAAGGTCCAAGCTGACTATTCTCTTGTCGCTGAGAAGCTCGGGCACCTCGCCTCCGGCTATTTTCAAAGCAAGACCTTCTGCAATAGCTGTTTTTCCCACTCCGGGCTCACCGATGAGACAGGGGTTATTTTTATTCCTTCTGCAGAGAATCTGCACCACTCTTTCGATTTCCTTTTCTCTGCCGATAACAGGATCTATAGCTCCCTTTCTCGCCTTTTCGGTCAGATCCTGTCCGTATTTATCGAGATTGGGCGTGCTTTCCTTCTCGGTATTTTTCTTATCTGAAAATCTTCCCTGAAAGCCGCTCTGAGCATTGGATCTGACCTGGCTTAAAAGGATATGGGGAGAAAGCCCCATCTGAGACAGAAGAAAGCAGGCACTGTTATCATTTTCCTTCAGCATAGCACACAGCAGATGCTCCGTGCCGATATATCCGGAGTTTTCCTTTCCGGCGATAGCTACCGAAAGCTCAATTACACCCTTACACCGAGGTGAAAAATCCTCGGGTGAAAGCACTGTGGGTATGCCGATTCCTATATTCTTTTTTATAAGCTCGAGGACACGCTGAATTGTGACACCCTTGGAAATGAGAGCTGAGGTGCCCGCACCGTTATCCTCTCTGACTATTCCTGCCAGAAGATGCTCTGTTCCGATGTAGGTGTGTCCGAAATTCTCAGCGATTTCCACAGCGGAATTGAGAGCTCTGTTTGCCCTTTCTGTAAAGCCTGTGAATTTATACATTTGAAACTCCTCCTTTAACAACAAAAAAACGGAACGTTTTTTCTTAACGTCCCGTTCGAAATCAACCTAAAGCTTCTCTGACCTTTTCCGCACGCTTTATGTCGCGCTGTGAACGGGTAAGAGGTGTCTGACTCTGAGTGTTCATGGTAGCCGGCTGAAGCTCTGTGGTAAGAGCGCTGAGCTTTTCTGCCGGAATGTCGAAAAGACCTTCAGCGGCACCTAAACGAACATAAGATATAAGGTTAGTAAGCTCCTTGGATGTGAGCTTGTAGGCACTTTTGAGTATACCGTAGGATCTGAAAATCAAATCCATAAAGTCCTCATCCTTGATAAGAGCGGCTCTCGCCTGCTTCTCCTGAGTGACTATCTGCATAGCAATGGAATTGAGATTCTGCAGAGCTGCCTTTTCGGAAATACCTAAGGTAACCTGATTGCTGAGCTGATAAATATCACCTAAAATCTCGCCGTCCTCGCCATAGGAGCCACGAAGCGTGAGACCTAATTTAGCGACGGTGGTAGTGAGATTTCTTACTACACCCTTACGGGAAAGAGCCGGGAGATGCAAAAGTACCGATGCTCTCATTCCTGTGCCTAAATCTGTGGGACATTGTGTAAGATAGCCTATGCGCTCATCGAAAGCATAGGTAAGCTTGTTTTCAATAACGGTGTCTAATCTGTCCGCCTTCCTGTAGGCCTCCTCGAGAGAAAGCCCGGGCTCAATGATCTGAATACGGATGTGGTCCTCCTCGCACAGCATAAGGCTTACATCCTCATTTTCCGAAAGGAGAAGCGACCTTCCCGTACCGTTAGAGGCGAATTCTGCGCTTATAAGATGCTTTTCAGCCAGAGATACTGCCTCTGACGCGGACAGCGTCTCCATATCCGTATAAATGAGCTTCTCATCTGCCAGAGCCTCTGTAATCAGAGAGCAGACAGCCTTTTTTTCCTCGCGGTCAAGGCGGGCGGGAAAGGGATAGCTTTTCAGATTTCTCGCCAGTCTTATACGGGTGCTTAAAACCACATCAGACATTACCGATGAATTATTATCCTTATTCATATCAGTTTTCTCCCTTCATCTTCTTTATTTCATCTCTGATTATGGCCGCTCTTTCGAAATTCTGCTCGGCTACAGCCTTCTGCATATCAGCCTCCAGGTCAGCTATTTTTTCTTCGACGGTCTTTTCCTTTACGGTAATCTCCTCTCCGTGAACGGGAGGCACCTTACCCGAGTGCTTGGCCTTGCCGTGAATTCTCTGGATGGAAGGAAGCAGCTTATTGTAAAACTTCTCATAGCAGTCTGCACAGCCTACGATACCTGTTTTGATAATGTCATCAAAGCAGCAGCCGCATTTTTCGCAGCGGTCAAGTCTGCTTTCACCGAGAGCAAGGGCGGTATCTCCGAAGAAGGAAGAAAAAATACCGGGAAGATTGAAGGAAAAGTCATCGAAAAGATCTCTGTAGCCTGAGTTCTGTGCACAGGAGGAGCAGAGATGGCTTTCTGTAGCTTCGCCGTTTATTACGCGCTTGATGTGAGTGGTTGCTTCATTTTTTTTACAGTTCTGACATAACATAGTAATTACCTCCCTGAATTATTTATTGAGTGTAAGGAGCATCTGCTTGAATATATCTGCTCTTACGACGTCTCTTACCTGAGGCGGTAAGCGTCTGTAGGGCGCTTCCGATGTGGCAGAAAGGATCAGTCCTGCCTGAGGCTCTGAAATAATCCCATGATAAAGCAGATTCATCGTGTGAGCCTGTGCCGTGTCCGCATCAAGGTTTTCTCCTACTGAGGATATGATCCTCGGAATAAGCGTATCCTTATCGTAAACTATACGGGTGATTTTTATAAAGCCTCCGCCGCCCCGTCTGCTTTCGACCATATAGCCTCTTTCCGGGGTAAAGCGTGAGGAAAGCACATAATTTATCTGGCTCGGCACACAGCCCAAATCCTGTGCAAGAATATTACGCTGAATTTCTATTTCATTTTTTTCCTCGAGCATATCACTTATCATTCTCGCGATAGCATTGGAGAGATTCATTTCATCACTTCCTTTTTATCGATGTGCTTTCTGCAGGTTCTCCTGAGTCGCAGTAAAAGATTTTTTCCTATCCGTTAAGCACAGTTTTAAACGCAGGAATCTTTGACTTTGACTTTCTTTGACCTTGTAATTCAATTATAGCCTTATTTTATATTATTTCAAAGGTCAAAAAAGGTCAAATTGTTAATATCAACCCTCAATAATCAAAATTATCTTCCGTTTCCTTCGATTTTCGTTGATTTTTGAGATTTTTCATTTTTTCGTCAAAGCTTTCCCCTGATCTTTCATATATATTATGCTCAGCCGTTTTTGACCTTGCCTCAGGAAAAGCTCTGTCATAAAAATTCTGTTCTTCAGATAAAGTCCTGCCTCGGCTGAAAGAAAAAATATCATCCATACCCTTATACCTCCCGTTATCTTTCCTAAATATTTTTGACCTTTAAAATATTCTTATGCAAAAGCAGTAACAGACTTTCTGCTGAGACATATACTGATGATGTCGGGCGACGAAAAACGCCCGCAAATGAGAGGAGGTAAAGGTAGATGAGCTGTAATAACGGTTTATTCGGCGGTAACTGCTGCACCTGGATTATCATTCTTATTCTCTTATTCGTATGCTGCGGTGACGGCGGCAATGTTTTCGGCGGTAACGGCAACGGCTGCGGCTGCAACAACAGCTGCGGTGGCTGCAACAACGGCTGCGGTTGTCACGACAACTGCTGCTGAGTGCAGTAAAAAAAGAAAAGGGAGCTGATTTTCAGCTTCCTTTTTACCTTTATATTTCTTCTTTTCCTTCCGAAATAAGGCCGGATTTTTCATTTTCCTTTTTCCATTTTTCATATTTTTTCAGATCGAGTCTGGCCGCATCCTGAACAAAAGCCAATACTACCATATCATCCAGATGTCCTACCAAAGGAAGAAAGTCGGGAATAATATCGATAGGACTGATAAAATAAAGCACAGCGGCGAGCAGAGTAATAACCGTAGCCATAGGCACCTTCGTATAGCACTTACAGATATAGTCATTTATCATACTGCAGATAAGAGAAATATCCCGGAAATATTTACCTATAAACCGCACCTGTCCCAGATCATCGCAGAGGGAGATGGCTTTTTCCAGCACAGCACTGACCTTTTCAGGATTGTCGATAATCTGCTTGGCTTTTTCGGAGAATTTATCTATCTGCGCCTTAACCTTTTCTTTGGTAAGCTTTTTTCTTATTCTGCCGTCAGGAGCAAAGTCTTCTGCCGCTTTGAGAGTTTCTTCAAAGGAACCTATGCTTTCCTGCGTTTCTTCACTTACAAATCCGTTCATTTTTCTGTTCCTTTACATAAAATGCTTTCTTATGGCTTCAAAGGTTTCTTCGGAGATGATGTGCTCGATTTTACAGGCATCCTCAGATGCTGTCTCCTCATCCACGCCGAGCTTCATAAAAGCACCTGTAAGAACAGTATGTCTTTCATAAAGTCTTTCCGCGATGATTCTGCCCGGCTCACGAAGGAGAATTTTTCCGTCACCCATAACATCTATATATCCGTTTTCACGCAGATTTTTCATAGCAACGCTTACACTCGGCTTGGAAAAGCCAAGCTCATTGGCTATGTCTATGCTTCTGCAGGAGCCGTTACGGTTTGTCAGCATTAAAATAGTTTCAAGATAGTTTTCTGCGGATTGATGTATCTTCATAGTTACTTCCTCATATTTTTTCTTCATAATGTCATTATACACGAAAGACTGCCTGTTTTCAAGGGTATTAAAAAATTAGTAAAAACTGTTGACAAATATAGGCTTTTGAGGTAAACTAATTTATACTTTTGAGAACCGCAAGAGGGCGAGCAAAGCAAGATCACAACCGCTAAGACACTCAGGCAAAAATTAAATATCGAGGCGTAGCGCAGTTTGGTAGCGCATCTGCTTTGGGAGCAGAGGGCCGCAGGTTCGAATCCTGTCGCCTCGACCAGAAACCGCAGTAACTGAAGAGTTACTGCTTTTTTCTTTTCGCTCTGCGAGCAAAGCATCTGCTTTGGGCATACTCACCGAAGCGCGTCCGGCGGACGATGAAGCGAGGCGAGTATGGCGCAGCGGTCAAAGTTCATAGGCGGTAGCCGTAATGAACTTTGGGAACCGCAAGAGGCGGCGAAGCCGAGAGGGCCGCAGGTTCGAATCCTGTCGCCTCGACTAGAAACCGCAGTAACTGAAGGGTTGCTGCTTTTTCTTCTGCCTTGCAAAACCTCGCCGATTATGCTATTATAGTCTATATTTATCTGAAAGGAGATATACTATGTCAAATACTTTACCGAAAAAAGAAGCATCCTCTAACTGTCCTTCAGACATCACTGAAAAATCTGCAGTAAGCGAAAGATTTTTAAAATACATTTCCTTTGGGACAAATTCCGACGAAAGCAGTGAAGCCTGTCCCTCTACCGCCGATCAGCTCATTTTGGGAAAATATCTTGCCGAGGAGCTGAAAAGCATCGGTCTGAGTGAGGTTGAGCTTGATGAAAACGGATATGTCTACGGTGTACTTCCTGCCACGAAGGGCAGAGAAAAGGATCCGTCTATCGGCTTCGTCGCTCATATGGATACCAGCCCTGCAGTTAAAGGTGACGGTATAAAGCCTCAGACCGTACACTACAACGGCGGAGACATAAGGCTTAACGAAAATGTTAGTATAAAAATAAAGGATTTCCCTTATCTCGCAAAATACGAAGGCTGTGACATCATTACCACCGACGGCACCACACTTCTCGGCTCCGACGATAAGGCCGGCATAGCAGAGATTTTCACCGCATGTGAATATCTTGTTTCACACCCTGAGATAAGTCACGGCAGAATAGCCGTAGGTATTACCCCCGACGAGGAAATAGGCAGAGGTGCTGACCGCTTCGATATTAAAAAATTTGCCTGTGACTGGGCATATACCGTTGACGGCGGTGAGCTCGGTGAGATAGAATACGAAAATTTCAATGCCGCCTCAGCTGAAATCAAGGTCCACGGAGTCAATATCCACCCGGGAAGCGCAAAAAACAAAATGAAAAATGCTTCACTGCTTGCCGCAGAGTTTATAAATATGATGCCGGAGGCGGAAACCCCCTCACATACCGAGGGCTATGAGGGCTTCTATCACCTGTGCGAAATGAAGGGTGATGAAACTCTGGCTGAGCTCAGCTACATCATCCGTGACCACTCTATGGAAAGCTTTATCTCCCGTAAAGAATTCATATCAAAGCTCGTTTCTTATCTTAACAGCGTTTACGGAGACGGCACCTTCGAGGCAGATATAACGGACAGCTACTATAATATGAAGGAAAAAATCCTGCCCTTTATTCACATTATAGACAGTGCCGCAGAGGCTATGAAAAAATCAGGTGTGAAGCCGCTTATCGTTCCCATACGCGGCGGTACCGACGGAGCCAGACTTTCCTTCGAGGGACTCCCCTGTCCGAATCTTTCTACAGGCGGTGCAAATTTCCACGGTATTCACGAATTCATTCCCGTTCAGTCTATGGAAAAAATGGTAGAAGTGCTGGTAACTCTGATGAGAAACTAAAATCAGATATTATGTAAAGTTAAAAATCCATTGAAAAGCTCTCGGGCCTTTACAATGGATTTTTCTTTTATTATTTTATTTTCAAGAACCTCTCAGCCTTTTTTGGTAACGGTAAAATAAAGCTTATCTTTTCCGCTGAATTTTCCCTGATAGCTTACGGTTACCTTATATTTGCCTGCCTTTTTTCTTCCTTTTGAGTAGCTGAGGGTGTAGTCAGTGCCCTCTCGCAGTGTATTACCGTTAGTATCCTTAACGGTAACAGACGGTGTCTTTGTTTTTCCGTCATAGGTGTATTCTGTACGGGAAAGTCTGGCTGAGTCGATAATGTATTTTTTGTTTTTCTTCCATACGGCATAAAGAGTGGTATGTCCGTCAGGATTAATGAGACTGCCCGAAAGCAAGGTAGCCCTCTTGGCTTTTTTGGTCTCTGACCAACCGAGAAATTTATAGCCGATACGGTCAGGAGTTTTTGATGAGACCTTGACAGCATCTCCATCCTCCACGGTCGATTGAGAGGGGTTGTTCCATCCGCCGTTAGCGTCATAGGAAACAGTGGATACTGCCTCTGTTTTCCACTTCTGATTTTTGTTGCCTTTGTATTTTTCTACGGTGAGCTTACCGCTCTTTTTATCTGAAGCAAGGCAAAGGGTAGGATTGTATACATTTCTTATGACATAACCGTCCGAAGCCCTCTGAAATCTCCAGCTACAGTCATCTCCGTCCGCTTTTTTGTAAAGACCGACAGAAGCACCGCTCCGTGTTTTTCCCTCCTCGAAGGCTGCACCCACAAACTTGGTTGCGGACAGAGGCGAAATTGTATAGCCGAAATCCGCTTCGCCCAGAGAGAAAAGCTGCTGCTTGGATTTGCGGGTTATCATACGCTTTACCGAAAGCTCAGAGGAGCTTTTTGCCGTGAGATATTTTCCGCTTCCGAGATTTTTGAGGCGGTAGTTACTGTCAGTCATTTCAGTAAAAATGGATTCACTTCGGAAGTTGGGACGGATAACACCCCAGTAGCGTGCGTAGGAGCCTGAGCGTCTGATAGGGAAGCCGTTAAGATAGCCCTTTTCTATAATCTCCACATACATACCTGTCCATTTCTGGTGATAGTACTTTCCGTCACCGCCGTAAATGGCAGCGTGACCGTTTCCGCCCGTACCGCCTGTCCAGATAAGAATGTCGCCTGCTTTAAGCTTTTTTTCACCGCGTATGCGCCTCCATCCGAAGCCTGAAGGCAGAGAATTATGCGCATATTCACAGGCATTACCCGAAGGAATATATCCCGTAAGAACCTGATAATAATCTTTTATAAAGGCTATGCACTGACCGTCACCGCGCTTTTTACCGACGGTAGAGTCGAGCCATTCCATGGCTTCCTTGCGTGTAAGATAGGATTCTTTTGATGCGGCACTTGCCGAAAAACCGGTTAAGGGGGAAGCTGTAAAGAACATAACCAAAGCCAGGAAAACAAATAAAAGCTTCTGTAAGTTTTTGCTCATTTTTACCTCCGTTAAAATATACATTTATGGCAGATATTTTACTATATATTGTGTACTGTTAAAAAAACCACCTAATTATAATGTAATATAATAAAAAAGTAAAGGTAAAAGATGTCTAAACTTTCCGCCCAAAACGGCAGTAAACTATGAAAAAGAAATAAAATACTGCCGTAATTACAAAGCATTTTCTGTCTGTTCCGTTTTTTTGAAGCACAGCATAAAGTCTATGCCTTTACCATACAGGATAAAGAAGGGCCGCCGTATCAAAATTCTGATCCGACGGTCTGTTTCATTATTCTGTTAAACTGTCACATCTGCCGTGCCCACAGGCACTACCTTACACAAATCCTCAAAGGAAAGCTCCACCTGGTATCCTATTTTTCCCGCACTGAAAATCACCGTGGAAAAATCCTTCACCGTAAAATGTGCCATAGTCATAAACTGCTTTTTCATACCGATGGGAGAGCATCCTCCGTGGATATAACCGGTAAGCGGTAAAAGCTCCTTTGACTTTATCATAGCTATGCTTTTTTCACCTGCAGCCCTGGCAGCTTTTTTCAGGTCAAGCTCCTCGGCTACGGGAATCATAAAAACATAGTAGCTTTTCGATGCTCCGCGGGTTACGAGAGTTTTAAATACCTGTGCGGGCTTCTGTCCCAGCATTTGTGCTACCTCGACACCGCTTACAGCTCCGTCAGCGGGATAAGTGTGAGCCGTGTATGGAATCTTCTTCTGCTCCAGAATGCGCATTACATTAGTTTTTTCTTCTTTTTTTGCCATTGTTATACCTTTTCGAAAACTATTATCTTTGACTGTAAGGATGAGCCCATTTCATAGTCGAGACCTACATTCATAAGGTAGGCACCGCTGAGAATTTTTTCCTTGCCCTCATACTCGAATTTATAATACGCATCCTCCTCAAGTCCTTCAAGATTAATATGATAGAACTTGTCATTAAAGAAGGTTGTAACATCTGTGCAAAGGAAAAGAACACACTGCTTACCGTAAACATACTCATTGGCATAAATGCTGTCCTGTCTGAAATTGGCAAGTCTGTGCAATTCACCGAACTGAACGGTTTCGCGGATTTCTTTGTAGAGAGCTATATATTTTCTATGTATCTCCAGCTCTCTTTCATCATATTTAAGCAGATTACCGCCGATGGAAAGTGAGCCCTGCATAGTGACATTAAAGCGGAAGTCCCAGTCATTGGGACGGGAGCCTCTGTTCGTATCCGTTACCCATGCACGCATTGATTTGGTAGGATAGATAAGCGAAAAGCCCTCCTGAATTTCGAGGCGGTCAATAGGATCTGTGTCGTCGCTTGTCCACACCATATCGAAATGGGAAAGAGCGCCGAGATCGGCTCTGCCGCCGCCCGAAGCACAGCACTCTATCTGAAGTCCCGGGTGCTTTTCCTTAAGCCTGTCTGCTATTTCGTAAACAGCCTTAGTGTGACGATACCACAGCTCCTGCGGATTTTCGAGATTTTCAGCACCTGTTTCCGAATAGGCACGGTTCATATCCCATTTGATATAGCTTATGTCATATTTGTTCAGCATATCATCCATACAGGAGAAT
This sequence comes from Clostridia bacterium, assembly GCA_017436375.1. Taxonomy (GTDB): domain Bacteria; phylum Bacillota; class Clostridia; order Oscillospirales; family Acutalibacteraceae; genus UBA6857. Next base: position 20,242 of record JAFSDF010000099.1, read on the forward strand.
ACATACTGCTGAACATCCTCACGGGTGAGATTGAGAACCAGCTGATCACGGAGAAGAGTGGATTTTCTCGTATCGTAGTGATATGCCCATTCGGGATGAGCACGGTAAAGGTCAGAATCGGGGTTTACCATTTCAGGCTCGAACCAAAGTCCGAATTTCATACCGAGAGCTTTGACCTTATCAATAAGAGGCTTGAGTCCCTGCGGAAACTTTTCTTCGTTCACATACCAGTCACCGAGTCCGGCGTGATCATCCTTTCTTTGACCGAACCAGCCGTCATCCATAACAAAGAGCTCACAGCCTATATCTGCGGCTATTTCTGCCAGCTTCTGCTGTCCCTCGCAGTTAACATCAAACCAGGTAGCCTCCCAGCTGTTATAAAGCACAGGGAGCGGCTCCTTGGCAAAGGCTTTGGGTAAGATATAGTCTACGGCATAGGAGTTCATACTGTTACTCATTTTTCCGAAGCCCTTCACATAACCGCAGTAAACAGAAGGAGCGGTAAACTCCTCACCCGGGTGAAGATTATAGGAAAAATCAAAATCGTTGATACCGATAACAGCTCTGGTAACGCCTACACAGTCACGGGAAACCTCCACCTTGAAATTGCCTGACCAGGCGAGAGCACCGAAGAAAACACCGCCCTGCTTTTCGTCAGCGTTCTGCGAAAGCAGGAAAAACGGGCTGACCGTGTGGTCGCTTCCTCCCTTGCGGCTTTCGTAGGTGAGCACTCCGTTTTTAACCACTGTATCCTCTCTCCTGAATTCCGCAAGCCAAGTGCCGTTAAAATTAGTGGAGGTGTAGGGGCGCTTTGAAGGAAAATTGAATTCGCCCGAGGAAATCCTGCCTAAGGTGACAAGAGAATCCGAGCAGTTTCTCACCTTCGTATAACGCTCGATAATATCAGTGTTTTCACGCAGCTTATAAAAGAGAGAAACCTCTAATTTATAAGGCTTATCCTCTAAGATGATTTCAAGCAGAAAGGCACCGTCATCCTCACTTATATTGAAATCCTTATATGTGAGCACCGTCTCTCTGCACCTGTCAGGATAGGTGCAGGTCAGGGCGACAGGTCTGAAGGCCGCACCGCCGTAGGGAAGATATTCGGTCTTTGAGAAATCTCTTGCAGGATTGTTTGAGTTTCTCTCCCATGGCTTGTAGGTGCAGAAATAGTCCTCCACAGGGCATTTTTTACCCCAATGAAGATGATTCAAAACACCTTCACAGTCCACACCCATAACATAGTGTGTGTTTTCAGTTTCGAGAATGAAAATTCCGTCTCTTTCCAGTATAATCATAAAGCTTTCCTCTTTTCTCCATTTTTCACCCTAAGGCAGAATATCATTATGAGTATATCATTATTAGTCAGAGAATACAATAACACTTTTAAATTTCATTTCCTTTTTTACTGCAAACCATCACAGCTGAAGCACCATGTATTTACTTTATATAAAAATCAAAACCACCGTATCGGCACCCGGCCTTTACGGTGGTAAATTTTATTCTACGGTAGAGAAAATATCCTCGAACTCATCCTCAGATTCCTCAGAAGCGATTTCTTCTCCGTCCTCTATGCTGTTTTCCTCATCCTTTTTATTTCTCAGAACGAGTACAAACAAAAGCACGATAATGAGAGAGATCACAACTGCGGCCGCTACGATAACAATGAAATTATCCGTAAGGAAGCTTACAACATCGCCCCGTCCCGCATAGGTGAGATAAACCACACCCTTGCATTCGTCACGGGAGACAAGAGTTCTGCCTCCGTCCTTTTCGGTGACATAGAGCACTTCACCGTCATCCTTGGTAATGCTGTCGATCCGTCTGCCGAATTCAAAGCTTTTCCCTGCATAATCCACATAAGCGAAAACCTCGCCATCCTCAGCATATTTCTTTTCCGTTATTACCAGTGTTCCCTCTGCAAGTCCCAGCTCAGTGTAATCCTTATAGGTGGTGAACACATAATATCTGTCAGAAATGAGCTTACCCGTATTGGCGGCAACGACAGTTTTAAACACTGTAGAAAGGGCGCCCAGACTTATTACCGCTATAAGAATAAGACTGAGAACTACCTTAAGAACGGTCTTTCCTCCGTTTCCTTTTTTTCTGACAGTGACTTCCTCTGCCGTTTCTTTTGTTTCATTCTCTTCCTTTATCCACTCAGGAGTATAATTTTCAGGAAAATCGAAATCATCCTTGTCCTCTGCCGGAGTCTGCTCAAGGAAAAGCTCCTGTGCATCAGATTCTTCGGCGTAGGCTTCTGCCTGCTCTTGCTCCGGTTCCTCAGAGGAAGCTATGTCTGTATCATTTTCCTCGGCTTTATCCTCTGATGAGATTTCCTGCTGAGAAGGCTTGTTTTCCTCTTTGTCTTTTTTTCTGAGCTTCTTTTTTTCTTTTCTGGAAAGCTTTTTTTCGCGTACCGGCTCATCATCCTCATCGGACATTATTTTCATATACTCATCAAAAAGCTCATCCCTGCTGGGCTTTTCAGCTTCTTTAGCAGGTGCTTCCGTTTCTTTTTCAGGACTTTCGTCCTCTATTTCGTATTCCTTTTTTACTGTCTCGGGCGAAATCACAGTCATTTTCGGCTTAGCCTTTACGGGCTCCTTCTCCGCCGCTGAAGAAAATTTTGCAATAAACTCACTTACACTGTCGCTGATTTCATTTGCAGACTTTTCTTCATTAGCGGTTGCTTCCGTTTTTTCTTCCGTTATCTCTGCGGAAAAAGATGAAAAGCTGTCTTCGCCCTTTTCCAGTAAAGAGCTGCTCTTTTTTATAGCCTTTTCCGCTTCCATAGTCCTGTCAAAAATGCTGTTCAGCTCGTCTAAGCTTTTAGGCCTGTAGCCTGCCATCATATCACTTCCTTACCTTGGTTTTTCAAATTCCCTCATAATTTTATCAATACGCGTTTTTTTCAAGTATAACAGCAATCATATCGTTAATGCTTTTAAGGTTTTTCATAATAGTGGTATTATCGGTTCTGATTTCCACGGATTTTTCCATAGCCTGACGGACGATACCCTTGGATTTTTCGTGAGCGGCCTCAATAATTTCATTGGCTCTTTTATCGGCATCCACCTTGATCTTAGCCACAGTTTTGCTCAGCTCCTCAAATACTCTCTCGATAACCTCACTGTGATTGTTTTCTTCGATGGTAAAGTATATGCCCAGCTCCTGCATATCGCTTTTAAGCTTTTCAAACTTTCTTTCGTTTTCCTCGCCCCAGGCAATAGCATTTGCATATTCCTGCTGAATCATCGCAATATATCTGTCAACCTCTTGTGTGTTGTAGCCTTTTTCTTCTATAGTGAAATTAACATCTGCCATAATCTTTGCTCCTTCACTTAAAATTAATCCTATTCATTATAGATTATACTCTAAGAAAAAGCAAATTTCAACACAGTTAACACAATATTTATATTAATTTATTTTTATTCTACCGTGACACTTTTGGCCAGATTTTTAGGCTTATCGATGTCACAGCCTCTTTTCACGGCTGTATAGTAGCTTAAAAGCTGAAGCGCTACAGCCTGTAAAAGACAGGCAAATTCATCGGCAGTATCAGGCAGGAAAAGAACATTTTCCTCATCAGTCAGAGCCTCGGCACTTTTTTCACAGGCTAAAATCAGCACACTCGCTCCTCTCGCCTTAACCTCCCTGATATTGGCAAAGGTTTTAGTGAAAAGTCTTTCCTCACAGCACAGAGCTACCACAGGTGTACCTCTTTCCAAAAGGGATATGGTGCCGTGCTTAAGCTCACCGGCCGGATAGGCACCGGTGTTAATATAGCTTATTTCCTTGATTTTAAGGCTACCTTCCATAGCCGCAGCATAGTCACTTCCTCTGCCGATAAACCAGCCCTCCCGTCTGCCGTCGAAAAGAGAACTGAAAAGTTCAGCCTTATCTCTGCTGTCGATTATTCTCTGTACCTTTGCAGGGAGAAGTCTCAGCTCGGAAAGAAGTCTGTCCCGCTCACTGCGCTTTATCTGCCACCTTTCGTGTGCAAAGCACAGGGCGAAAAGATAAAGAGAAATAAGCTGTGCCGTGTAAGCCTTGGTTGTGGCTACGGCTATTTCAGGTCCTGCCTCGGTATAGATAACAAAGTCACTTTCTCCCGCTATAGAGCTGCCGCGCACATTGATTACCGAGAGAGTTCTGGCCTTTTTCTCCTTGGCCTTCAGAAGTGCCGCCAGAGTATCCGCCGTTTCACCGCTCTGACTGATAAAAATACACAGTGTTTTGCTGTCCAGAGGAGTATTTCCGTAGCGGAATTCAGAGGCTGTTTCTGCCGTACAGGTAATATTCCCGATTTTCTCCGTAAGTATCTTTCCTGCCAGTCCTGCGTGATAAGCCGAGCCGCAGCCTACGAAGCATATTTTCTGCAGTGCAAAAAAGCTTTTTTTCAGTTCACTCAGCTCAGGAAAAAGCTCATCCTCCTTTATCAGTGAGTCCAGCGTCCTTTTAAGCACCTGAGGCTGTTCAAAAATCTCCTTAAGCATAAAATGAGGAAAATCGCCCTTATCTGCCGACCGCTCTGGCAGATCGAGTCTGTCGGCAGACTTGCTTATCCTGTTGCTGTTTGTGTCAAAAAAGCTTATCTCCCTGCTGTCCATCACTGCTGTTTCGCCCTCATCCAGTGTGTAAATACTTTTAGTGTAGGGCAAAAGAGCTATGGTATCCGAGGAAAAAAGTCTCCCCGAGGAGCTTTCGGCACAGTGAAGAGGACTTCCCTTTCTCACGCCGTAAACAGTGTCAGGAAAGTCTCTGCATATTATACACAGAGCATAGGAGCCCTCAAGAATTCTCCGGCATTTGTTTATGGTGTGAACAACATCACCCTCGTAATATTTTTCCAAAAGATTGGCAATAACCTCCGTGTCCGTACTGCTTTTAAAGGTAAAGCCTTCACTCATAAGCTCCTTTTTAACAGGCAGATAATTTTCGATTATGCCGTTATGGACTACCGTAAAAAGTCCCGACATACTGCTGTGAGGATGAGAGTTGATATCATCAGGCTCTCCGTGAGTAGCCCATCGGGTATGGCCTATGCCGCATTTTGCGGTTAACTCTATCCCTGTCAGCTTGTTTTTCAGATCCTGTATTCTGCCCGAGGTTTTCACGGTTATCACCTGACCGTTTTCCGTGACCGCTATACCCGACGAGTCATAGCCTCTGTATTCCAGATGCTCGAGCCCTCTTATAAGATATGGAACGGCCTTGCTTTTTCCCACATAGCCTATTATTCCGCACATAAAAAATCTCCTTTCGGTAAAAATCCTTTTACTTTTTATTATTTTATGTTATAATAGGCACAAATATTGATTGAGATTATTTTTACGGAGTGAATTATGGAATATTTCTTATATACCGTCGCCTGTCTGCTTCTTTTATCAGTGCTTGCTTTTATCATAGCCGAAGTGAAAGCACATAAGGGTAATGCCGCGGGCGAAAAGGATTACCTTCTCATTTTAGGCTGCAGAGTAAAAGGCTCCGAGGCCGAGGAAACTCTGCGTATGCGCTGTGAAAAAGCGGCTGAATATCTCAAAGAGCATACCGGAACGGTCGCTATAGGCTGCGGTGGCATCGTCCATGCAGACCAGAGCATCAGCGAAGCACAGGCTATCGAAGAAATTCTCATTTCAAAGGGAATAGAAAAAGAAAGAATAATCAGAGAAGATAAATCCACCACAACTGTTGAAAACTTTAAAAATGCGAAAAAAATAATCGGAAACTCAAAAGCCTCTCTTGCTCTGCTGTCGAGTGATTTCCACCTGATGAGAGCGAGACTTATCGCTAAAAAGGCCGGACTTATCTGTGAAACTGTTTCTGCTCCCTCTCCCGAAAATGAGCTCATAAAAAATTATATCAGAGAGTTTTTTGCCCTCATAATCTTTATCGTAGGAGGAAAATAATATGGCAAATGTAAAAATGCAGGCCTACAAGGCAAGTGAAATAATTTTTAACAACAAGGTAAACGGCAAGGTACAGCTGAAGCTCAGCAATAAAATCTCCCATAATGTCAAATACAGCAGCAACGGTACCTGTGAAGCAGTTATGTCAGTAGAGGCCTTCGACAAAGAGCATAAGGATGTTCTTTATGCGAAGGTTACCGTAAACGGAGTATTTACCATCGACCGCGAGACAGAAAAGGAGTTCATTCATGTAGAGACCTTCAAAGAGCTTTTTCCCTTTGCAAAGGCTCTGATCACTACCGTTTCCGCCAATGCGGGTGTACCTCCCATTATCATAAAGAACATCGACATCGAAAAGCAGGAAATTTACCGTTTTGAAATAAACAACAAGGATGAATGAGGTGAAATAAATGTCAGAGCTTCTCTCTCAGCTTAAGGATGATGAGCTGGATTTCACGGTACGCTTTACGGACACTGACGGTATAAGCGGTGTATACGAATTTTTAGACATAGTCCTTTATAAAAACAGTGAATATGTCATCGTAGAGCCCGAAGACGGCGACGGCTATGTGGACATTTTCCGCATAATCATCACGGAAAAGGGTGAAGAATATGAAAGAGAAACGGATGATGCCGCTCTCGAAGAAATATTTGAAATATTCAGAAGAAAGAACGAGGACGAATTCGATTTCGAATGATTGACCGCTTCAGACAAAATAATAAAAAAGTCAGCAACCGTCAGAACGGCTGTTGACCTTTTTGTTACCCATTATATTCTTCCAGGCTCCTGAACACATAGCCCTCTGACCTTGCCTTATCGATGATTTCACCGAGTGCATCGGCATTGTCCTTCGATACGCTGTGAAGGAGAATAACCGCACCGGGATGAAGTCTGGATATAACCTTTTCCGTGGCATAAGCCCTTCCTCTGACATTATCCGTATTCCAGTCATCATAAGCCACAGACCAGAAAACGCTCATATACCCCATGCTTTTCACCGCATCGAGAGCATTTTCCGTGTACTCACCTGCCGGGAAGCGGAAATATTTAGCCGCATAACCGAAATTTTCACGCAGATAATTTTCCGTCTCTTCGATTTCTTTTATCATCTGTTCACGGGAAATATCCGCAAAGGAGGGATGCGTGGAAGAATGATTACCGACTATGTGACCCTCCTTAATCATACGGGCGATGAGCTCTCTTTCCTTTTCGATGTGGTCAAGAGTACAGAAAAAGGTCGCTTTTACCTGCTTTTCCTTCAGTACATCGAGTACACGGGCGGTGAGATTTTCATATTCATAGCCGCAGTCAAAGGTTAGATAGAGCACCTTTCCCTCACTTTTTCTGTCCAGAGTAAGGGCATCATATTTATCGAAGGTGTCCTGAAATTCCTCTACGGTGAAATGAGCCTTGCCTCCCGAGGCAGGTCCGTGAGAATGAGAAAGCTTTTTGTCAGAAATGCCGTCGGGTGCCTCAGTGACAGGATAGGTTACCTTCGCCAGCGGTGCAAAACCTGTGGGCGTATTTCCGCCCTCCTCTCCGAAAGTTATCATCCCTGTATCTGCAGTAAGATTTTCCTCGTCGATAACAGTTGAGGAGTTGATTCTCGGTGCCGCCTCACGGGCGGATGTGGATTCCTGCTGTGAGGAAGATCTATACTGCTGACTCTGTGAATTTTCCTGACTCTGCTCCCCTGACGACTGAAACTCCGAGGTAAGATCATTATCCTCCACAGCACATCCGCACAGAAGAAAAGCCGATACCAGAGCTATAAAAAGAAAAGCGTATTTTTTCATAAAATATCCCCCTTTATGTAGACGGATAAAGGTATAAAGAGCCGGTATGCTTTATTTTTATCATTTGCCCTCAGCCCTTATACCTTAACCCACGGCCCTTATCTGAACATATATCCTATATCCGACATAATGCCTTCCATAGATTTCATAGCCTTGTTCATATTCTTTTTCATACTGCGTTTCATTCCGCTGCCCTTCCAGGCACCCTTTATGAAAGCCGTCGCACCGCCAACTGCCATACCGATGCCGATGCCTGTCATCAGACTGCTCTTTCTCATTATATCCCTCTTTTTTAATATTTTCTCGTCCTGACAAGACAATTCTCAAAAGGACAGTTATATTTTCTCACGGATTTTTTTGTTTATAAATTGAAAAATTTTCTTTGCGTATATCTTTTTTTTGCAAAGTATGATATAATCTGACCATAAAAGTGTAAGGAGCTGTTTATGTCCGATATAAATATAGTACTTGTCGAGCCGCAGATTCCCCAGAATACAGGCAACATCGCCCGCACCTGTGCCGCCACAGGCGCATCTCTTCACCTTGTCAGACCTATGGGCTTTACCGTTGACGACAAAAAACTGAAAAGAGCAGGTCTGGACTACTGGCATATGCTCGACATAACTTATTATGATGGTCTCGACGACTTTTTCGAAAAAAACAAGGGCGGCAATTTTTTCTTTCTCACCACTAAGGGCAGACACATTTTTTCCGATGTTTCCTTTCCGAAAAATACCTTTATTCTTTTCGGCAGAGAGGATGCAGGTCTTCCCGAGGAGCTGTTGAAGGAAAATGAGGAAGCCTCTCTGCGCATACCGATGGTAGGCGATGCGAGGAGTCTTAATCTATCAAACACGGTGGCTATCGTCACCTACGAAATTTTACGCCAATGGAGCTATCCCGACCTTTTATGCGAGGGACAGTTAACCAAATTCAAATGGTAGGGTGGTATTCTATGAATAAAAATTTTACTAAAGAAGATATTATCAAAAAGCACGAAACCAATGTAAAGTCCGCTTTCACGGCTGTTACCTTGGCAGGCATACTCGGAATAATTTATGTTGTACGCTATTTCATAACGGGAAATTTCGATTTCCATTTCAGTCTTTCCGTTCCCGAAATGATGCTAAAGCTCGGCCACGGCGGCACGGTTGCTCCTCCGGTCTCATACGGAGTAACGGCAGTTTTTTTCATCCTGTACCTTCTCGTAGCTGTCCTTTGTCTGAAAAACACAAAATTTCTTAAGGCCGGTCTTGCACTTTATATTTTCGATTTCATTTGTCTGGTCTTTTTTATATTTTTCCTTTTCAGACAGTCCGCCGATTCCTTTTCCACAGACATTTTCATTGAGGTAATACTTCATTTGTTCGTTATTCTTTTCCTTTCTGTGGGTGTTTATTCGGACAATAAGCTAAAAAAAATCAAATAAAAAAAGCAAATCATCGTATGCCTTATCGGATATCGGCATACGATGATTTTTCTCTTATTTCACTCTGACCTTGACTACCTTAGAGTAGGTTCCGTAAATTTTTTCTCCGTTCACGGTTTTATAGGCTCTTACCTTGACATAGTAATTTTTCTTCGACTTAAGGCCCTTTACAGTGGCAGAGGTTTTACTGCCCTTCTTCACGGTAACCCTGGTGTTATTTATCATATCGCTGTTTCTTGCGTATGCTACCACATAGCCCTTAGCGCCCTTTATCTTTTCCCAGCTTACGGTGATTTTTCCCTTATCGGCCTTAACCTTTATTTCAGGCTTTAAAAGAAGCGTGGTTGTCGATTTTTTACTGCTGTAGCTTCCTTTGCCGCTGCTGTTTACCGCTCTCACACGGAAATAGTATTTTTTGTTTGCAGAAAGCTTTTTCACCGTACAGGAGTTCTTTTCCGTAGTGGTACGGGTTTTCCATTTTTTACCGTCGGTGCTTATCTGCACCTGATATTCCTTGGCACCGCGCGTATCAGACCATTTAAGCTTGAGAGATGTGTCCTTTACTGAATATATCTTCAATCCCTTTACCTTACCCGGAACGGTGGTAACGGTTACGGTACGGTTACTGCCTCTGTAAATATTTCCGCCGCTTTTCACATAGGTTCTCACCGCAAATTTATACTTTTTGCCCGCCGTCAGGTTCTTCACCGTACAGGAGGTGCCCTTTACCGTATCGAGATCCTCATATTCATCCGTTTCGGAATTATAAACTCTGACTATGTATCCGTCTACACCTTCAGCCTTTTTCCACGAAAGTCTGACAGAGGTTTTAGAAGGTACGGCTGTAACAGCTGAAACCTTTGGAAGGCTGATTTTGAACTCCAGAGTTTCCTTTCCTCTGTAGCCGTTTTTACCGATACCCTCCAGAATAATTTTACCGGTTCCCGGCTGTTCATTGTTTTTATAGGTCACATTATAGTGTACACCCTTTTGCAGAGCGGTGTCACCGTATTTTACCGTAACGGAGGGCTTTATGTCCTTTCCGGAGTAGCTGTATGAGTTTTTATATTTAAAGGAGCATAAAGAAAGTCTGACCGTATCCTTGTACTTGTAGCTTTCCACATAGGCCTTTTTATGCTTTTCAACGAAATCGTCACAGTCCGTGGAAAGATCGGGATCCGTAAAAAGATAGCCGTAATAGGTATCGCTCTCGGATTTTACCACATTACACAGATCCGCTGTATACCATTCACCGTTGACATATACCTGACTCCAGGCGTGGTTTTCCTTCATATTCACGGGTACGATGGCAGGTATTCCCGCCGCATTACACAGATCCTTGAAGGCATTGGCATAGCCGCCGCATACGGTCACTCCCACATTCAGAGCATATCTCGGATCATTTGTGTAGCCCGTAAAAATGAGGTAGGTGGCATTTTTATCCAGCCACTCAAGGAAAAACTGTACCTTCTCCATTTCATCAGCGCACTCCCTGTCTGCCTGAGCTACCAGAGAGAGAAGCTTGTCGTCATATTCTTTTCCGTACTTATCCTGCTCACTGCCGTTAAGGTAAAGGCTGAAATTCGCACTGAAATATCCGCCGGATTTATAGTGAGTGACACTCATGGTCATTTTATTGTGACGGCTCCATTCCGTAAAGAAATTGCCGAATTTTTTCTTGACTACCGTAAGCTCATCAAAAAACTTCTGAAAATCACTTCCGTAAGGCTCATAAGTAAAGAAAAACTTAATGTTTACCCTACAGTAATCCTCTACCGGCTTACCCATAAGTGATTCTGCTATATTACTGATTACCTCATACATTTTTTCCTCAGAGGCATCCCATTTCTCATATTCGAGATAGGTAACACCCTTTTCGGCTTTTATGTAGGAATCCGAATAAGCAGAAATTCTGGTCTTTACCTCCTTGTCGGACATAGCAGCCTGACTGTCGAAGGAAAGGCAGACACTGAACAGCATCAGGGTAAAAAGAGTGAGAATCAGATTTCTTGCCTTTTTCATTTTAGTCTTCACTTCCTTTCAGTTACCTTAATGTATATTCCCATATTTCTTGTTTTTTATTACTACCGACATCGGTTTCTGCGCTGCAAGTTAGATTCAGCGGTATATGGCTCATTCTTTTCCGAAAGCTTTCCCGCCTGTTCTGCACTCTGCATTTAATCTATCTCCATTCCTGCATAGGCATTAAGCTCTGCCGTGGCGATATTTCCGCTTAAATATTCATAATAGCCCTGTGCACCTACCATAGCCGCATTATCTCCGCAGAGAGAAAGCTCGGGCAGATACAGCTTCCAGCCGTTTCTTTCACACATTTCCTCCACATCCGCTCTGAGAACGGAGTTGGCTGAAACACCTCCTGCCAGAACGAGAGTTTTATGTCCGAAGTCCTTCATCGCTTTTTCCGTATTTCTGCACAGACAGGAGCTGACACTTTTCATAAAGGAAGCACCCAGATCCTTTTCGTTTATTTTCTCACCCTTCTGCTTTGCGTTATGGATGATATTTATAACTGAGGTCTTGAGTCCCGAAAAGCTGAAATCATAGGGTGCGTTCTCTATCCTCGGCACAGGGAACTTAAATGCCGTGCTGTCTCCGTCACGGGCTATACGGTCCAGATTCAGGCCGCCCGGGTAGGGTATACCCATAGTTCTTGCCGCCTTATCCAGTGCCTCTCCCGCCGCATCGTCTCTCGTTCTGCCGATAACATTAAAATCCGTATAATCTCTTACCTCTGTCATAAGAGTATTTCCTCCGCTTACCACCAGACAGAAAAACGGAGGCTTGAGCTCCTTGTGAGTAATGTAGTTCGCGGCGATGTGCGAACGCAGATGATGAACAGGCACCAGAGGAATATTTCTCGAGTAAGAAAGGCTTTTCGCATAGTTCACGCCCACTAAAAGCGCACCTATAAGCCCGGGGGCATAAGTGACGGCGACGGCATCAATATCAGAGAGGTCGCATCCGGCATCCTTGAGTGCCTTTTCGGTCACGGAGGAAATAGCCTCAGCGTGTCTGCGGGATGCTATTTCAGGAACTACCCCGCCGTAAATTTTATGCTCGGCAACCTGTGAAGCTACTACATTTGAAAGCACCACTCTGCCGTTTTCCACCACACTTGCGGCAGTTTCATCGCAGGAGGACTCTATAGCTAAAATTTTCATATTATCATCATCCGTTCTCTTTGAGAAATTTAGTCATTATCAGTGCGTTTTCCGTAGGACAGGAATAAAAATTTCTTCTCTCTCCCATTATTTCATAGCCCTCACTTTCGTAAAGACATATCGCACTGCTGTTACTTAATCTTACCTCTAAGCTTATAAAGGAGCAGGCTCTTTCCCGTGCTTTCTTTTCAGCATATTGAAGCAGAAGTCTGCCTATTCCCCTTCTTCTGTGTTCACAGCTTACTGCCACATTTGCTATGTAGCATTCATCCAGTACGCAGTGCATACCCATATATCCTACTACTCTGCCCTCTTTCCTTGCCGTAAAGAAAACCGCATTTTCATTAGAAAGCTCCTGCTCGAGGCCTTTTTCAGTCCACGGCGAAGAAAAACACTCTCTTTCCAGAGCGGCAACAGCAGCTATATCGTCTTTATTCATCGGTTGAAGAAGAATATCCATCAGCCTTCTCCTTATTTCTGCATATGTCTCTATTATATATAATACTGTTTTTTTATATAAAAGTAAATATTATTTATTGCCAATTTATTACTATTTTGTTTACATAATGATATGGTGGAAATAATTTCAATTATTTTTCTTAAATAGAATTAAAACAATTCTTTGATGATATATAATAACTCTGTACCTATAAAAAGGAGGTAAAAATTATGAAAAAGCTTTTGGCAGTTATTCTTTCCGTAATCTGTGTTCTTTCCTGCTTCGCCCCTGTAGCGGGTGCTGTACCCGGCGGCGGTGTAATCGGTGAAGTGACCGTAGATTTTTTTGAAAGACTTTTAGGTATCGAGTTTGAGGAAGACACACCCATCGGCTACGGTGTTATTTATGACCTCGATCCTCTTTCAGGCGTAAGTGTTGTTTACAAGCCCAGTCCCTCCATCAAATTTGAAAACCCCGGCATTTATACCGTTACCAGTGATACGCCCCTTTCCATCGACTATGAATTCATCTGCTGGGAGGATAGCAGAGGAAACCGTTATGATGCAGGAGATAAAATTTATGTGGACGGTATGATCACCCTCAGAGCAGTGTGGGTTGAAAAGACCGACAACGATGTAAGAGTCGCCAGAATCATTAAGACCACCTTTGAGGCCTTAAAGAGAATGCTGCGCAAGTTCTTCGGAATTCTTGACATCGCAGTAAATTTCGAGCCTCTTTCCACTGTTCCCGGAAAATACGATCTTACTCTTAACCAGATTTATTACGAGGATACCGATTACAGCAGCACCGAGGGCAACGAAAGAGTTCTGCTCTACATCGATTCCTACGGCTTCAAAGATAATTTCCTTCGTATCGACAAAAGAGACGGAACCGATATGACCGCCGTAAAAATTGAGCTCTGCACAGGCTGGGACCTTTCCATCGATAAGCCCATAAACGCTGTGACCTTTACCGGTCTGGCCTACACCTTCTCTGAAATCAGCGGTCCGAAGGTCGAGGATGTTCTCATTCTTCCCACCACACTGTCAGACGGATCAGAGGATATAGTAAGTAAATATGTGGCCTCTCTCGGTGACACACTCGAAAAAGGTCAGCCCTTCTATATGACAGTAACCATCGGCGACGAAGATAACGCTGAAAAGAGCTCACTCTACTTCTCCAAATCTCCCGAAAACGGGCTGGAATTTGACGAATATGCCGCTGATGCTTCGGTAGTATTCACTCTCATAAATGAATAATTCACACCATAAAAACAGCTCCTGTCTTTATGCCTACATCCGATAAGGAAGTATTTCTTTAAAATGTGAACTAAGCACACAATAATGCGTTAAAAATCACCGATATGCGTCAGCATTATCGGTGATTTTCGCCTTTTCTTGCATACTTATTTCGCATTTTAAAGTGC